>JBILGP010000170.1:0-4955 GCA_044350985.1 Polaromonas sp.
GCCTGTGGACGCTTGACGAGCAGGTGCTCATCGCCAGCATCAAGACCAAGATGCATGCCATCAGCCCCGATGTGGCCGAGGGCCTGCTGCGTGGCGTGACCTTGGCCGAGGAGCGCTACCAGGGCCTGGTGATCTGGTCGCCCGACGATGTGTTCTCGGCCGGCGCCGACTTGCAGGCCATGCTGCCGGCCTTCATGCTTGCGGGCGTGTCGGCCATCGAGGGTGCCGAGCACGAGTTGCAAAAACTCATGCTGCGCCTGCGCTATGCCAGCGTGCCGGTGGTGGCGGCCATCCGCGGCCTGGCTCTGGGGGGCGGCTGCGAGCTGGCGCTGTACTGCGCCCGCCGCGTGGCGGCTCTGGAGAGCTATATCGGGCTGGTGGAAGTGGGCGTGGGCCTGGTGCCCGGTGCCGGTGGGCTGGCCTATATTGCGCGCCGAGCGGCAGAAAACGCGCAGCTGGGCACGGGCAAGGACCTGCTGCCCTTCCTGAGCGAAGGCTTTACCGCGGCGGCCATGGCCAAGGTGGGCACCAGCGCACTTGAGAGCCGCAAGCTGGGCTATTTGCTCGACAGCGACCTCATCGTGGCGCACAAGGACGAGCTCTTGTTTGTGGCCTTGGGCGAGGTGCGCGCCATGGCGGCTGCGGGCTGGCGACCTGCGATGCGCAGGCCCTTCGCCGCGGCCGGCCGGCATGCCCAGGCCACCATCTTGGGCCAGCTGGTCAATATGCGCGACGGCGGTTTCATCAGCGCACACGACTTTCACATCGGCAAACTGATCGCCGGCGTTGTGTGTGGCGGCGACGTGGACGCCGGCACCCTGGTGAGCGAGGAGTACCTCATGGCGCTGGAGCGCAAGGCCTTTTGCGAGCTGGTGGCCCACCCCAAGAGCCAGGAGCGCATCATGGCCATGATGAGGACGGGCAAGCCGCTTAGGAATTGATTTCAGTGCAGGCACCCCCCTCACCCAACCGGCTACCCCCAAGGGCAGAAGGCTTGATGAGCCCCCCGCAAGAGGCCAGTAACGCGGATGCGTGCTCCCTCTCCCGCGGGCGGGAGAGGGTGGGGGTGAGGGTGGCCCGTGCCAGACAACTGCGCCATCGATACACCGACGCAGAAGCGCTACTGTGGCAGCACCTGCGCAATCGCCAGATGCTGGGTCTGAAGTTCCGCCGGCAGCATGCCATCGGCCCATACTTTGCGGACTTCGTCTGCATACAAGTGGGTCTGGTGATCGAGCTCGACGGCGGTCAGCACAACGAGACTGACGCTGCCGCTTATGACGCTCGCCGACAACAAGCCATGCAGAGCTCAGGGTTCACGACCTTGAGGTTCTGGAATCACGAAGTACTGGGGCAGACCGAAGCAGTGCTGGAAAAGATTTGGCAGACGCTGCAGACCCTCACCCCGCCCCTCTCCCGCAAGCGGGAGAGGGAATGAGTCACAGGAGAAATTCATGAAACAAATCCAGGACGCCTACATCGTTGCCGCCACCCGCACACCCATCGGGCGATCGGGACGTGGCTTTTTCAGAAACACCCGGCCTGATGAATTGCTGGTTCACGCCTTGAAGGCGGCGCTGGCTCAGGTGCCCACGCTCGACCCGCTGGCCATCGAGGACGTGATTGCCGGCTGCGCCATCCCCGAGGGCCCGCAGGGCCTGAACGTGGCACGCATTGCTGCGGTGCTCGCCGGTCTGCCCACCGGCGTGGGCGGCATCACGGTCAATCGCTTTTGCGCGTCGGGCCTGTCGGCGGTGCAGATGGCCGCTGACCGCATTCGGGTGGGCGAGGCCGATGTGATGATCGCCGGCGGCACCGAGAGCATGAGCATGGTGCCGATGTCGGGCAACTCGCCCTCGCTCTCGCCGGCCATGTTTGCCAGCGACGAGAACGTGGGCATCGCCTACGGCATGGGCCTGACGGCTGAAAAAGTCGCGCAGCAGTGGAAGGTCACGCGGCAGGCGCAGGACCGCTTTGCCTGCGAGTCGCATGCGCGCGCGCTCAAGGCGCAGCAAGCCGGTGAGTTTGCCGCCGAGATCACGCCGGTGGAGGTCACCGAGCGCCAGGTCGACTTGGACAGTGGCGAGGTCAAGCTCAAGGCGCGTACGGTCGCGCTCGACGAGGGCGCGCGTGCCGACACCTCGATGGAGGGCCTGGCCAAGCTCAAGCCGGTGTTTGCGGCGCGTGGGTCGGTGACCGCTGGCAATTCGTCGCAGACCTCAGACGGCGCGGGCGCGCTCATCCTGGCCAGCGAGAAGGCGGTCAAGACCCATGGCCTCAAGCCGCTGGCGCGCTTTGTGAGCTATGCCAGCCGGGGGGTGCCGCCGCACATCATGGGAATCGGCCCGATCGAGGCGATTCCGCTGGCGCTGCGCCACGCTGGTCTCAAGCAAGACGCGATGGACTGGATCGAGCTCAACGAAGCCTTTGCCGCCCAGTCGCTGGCCGTCATCGACACCCTGGGGCTCGATCCGGCCAAGGTCAATCCCATGGGCGGCGCGATCGCGCTGGGCCATCCGCTGGGCGCCACGGGCGCGATCCGCTCGGCCACCGTGGTACACGCCCTGCAACGCCACCGCCTGCGCTACGGCATGGTGACCATGTGCGTCGGCATGGGGCAGGGGGCAGCGGGGATTTTTGAGCGGGTGTGAGCACAAGGGGACAATTGCCCCGGGTGGCGCTACACCTCACGAGCGCCTGATCAAGGACTGTAGGAGCCGCGCTCTCGCGGCGATCATCAAAAAAAGGAAGCAGACCGATGAGCGATATTTTGTCCCACACCGAAGGCGGTGTGTGCACCCTGACCCTGAACCGGCTGCAGCGCAAGAACTCGCTGACCGCGGCCATGTACGCCGCGCTGGCCGATGCGCTGGAGCAGGCGCGCGACGACGCTGCGGTGCGCGTGGTGGTGCTGCAGGGCCACGAGACGGTGTTTTCGGCGGGCAACGACATCGGCGACTTTCTGGCCACCCCGCCGACCTCGCAAGACGCGCCGGTGTTTCGCTTTCTGCGCGCCATCAGCACCTTTGCCAAGCCGCTGGTGGCCTCGGTGTGCGGGCCGGCCGTGGGCATCGGCACCACCATGCTGCTGCACTGCGACTTGGTTTATGCCGGTGACAACGCAGCGTTTTCCATGCCTTTCGTCAACCTGGGCCTGTGTCCGGAAGCCGCGTCGAGCCTGCTGGCGCCGCGCCTGTTTGGCCACGCCCGCGCGGCAGAGACCTTGCTGCTGGGCGAGCCCTTCATGGCCGAGACGGCGCTCGAGTGGGGACTGATCAACCGCATCGTGCCCCCCGCCCAGGCCAATGCGCTGGCGCAGCAGCAGGCGCGCAAGCTCGCCGGCAAGCCCATGGCCTCCCTGCTCGAGACCAAGCGCCTGATGAAGCAAGGCAGCCAGGCCGACGTGGCCCAGCGCATGCTGGAGGAGTCGGTCAGCTTTGGCCGCATGCTCACCGAGCCGGCTGCCAAGGAGGCCTTCACCGCTTTCATGCAAAAACGCCCGCCGGACTTCAGCCAGCTGTGAGCCCGGCGGCGCCGCATCGGGCGCCCGGGCGACGGATGTGACTGCGAGACAATCAGGACCATGACCCCATCTGTTGCCCCGTCCGATGCCGCCCTCGATCCGCAGTTTCGGCAGTATCTGCGCACGCTGTTTGAAGAGCAGATCGTTTTTAACCGGCTGCTGGGCCTGAAGATGCTCGATGCCGGGCCCGATTGGTTTTCCTGCAGCATGGACATGCGCCCCGACCTGATCGGCAACTTTCTGCACGACAGGCTCCACGGCGGGGTGATCAGCGCGGTGCTCGACGTGATCGCGGGCATGGCCTGTGTCGCCGCGCTGGGCAACCGTCACAGCGACAAGCCGCTCGAGCAGCGCATGGCCCACTTCGACAAACTGGGCACCATCGACCTGCGGGTCGATTACCTCAGGCCGGCGGTAAGCGAGCGCTTCGAGGCGAAGGCGCGCGTCATTCGCCTGGGCTCCAGGCTGGCCAACACCCAGATGGAGTTTTTCTCTGCGAGCGGCCAGTTGCTCGCCACCGGATCGGCCGCCTACATCATCGCCTGAGCGCGAATCGCCGCGAGGGCGCGGCTCCCACAAGCTCGATCTCCATCCGGCATTTCCCCTGTAGGAGCGCCGCCCCTGGCGCGCTGCAGCTTGTGATCAAGCGCCGTATCGCCGCGAGGGCGCGGCTCCTACAACTGCTGGGCTCAAACCAGGCCCCATGGTTCATTTGTCATGCCAAGCAGCAGCTGAAAACAGGCGTCCTGTCATGGCCACGGCAGGACGCCGCTCTCATGCTTGACAGAGGGCGCGGGGCTACATTTTTCCTCTAGGAAAGACGACGCCCACCGCCCCATGACCACCCTTAGCCACTGGTTCTCATTGTTTGTGCTCGAGCAGCCGCGTTTGCTGGTGCTCGCTGCCTTGTTGTTGGCAGCCGCCTGGATCGACAGCTATGCCTGGCGCATACCCAATGTGCTGACCTTTGGCGGCTCGGCAGCGGCCCTGTTTCTCAGCGTGCTCGAGCCGGTGGCACCCGGGCAGGCCTTGCTGCTGGCCTTCGGTGGCCTGGCTCTGGGTCTCCTGGTGATGCTGCCCATGTACCTGCTCGGCGCACTGGGCGCGGGCGACGTCAAGCTCATGGCCATGGTCGGTGCTTATCTGGGTGCGGTGCACACCGTCGGCGCGGCCTTGCTGGTGTTTCTGACTGGCGGTGCGCTGGCCTTTGCATTGGTGATGCGGCGCCAGGCCTGGCCGCAGCTTTGGTCCCTGCTGGGATCGCGTTGGCGCCTGGGAGGACAGGGCGCCTCTGAGCTGGGACGAATGCCCTACGGCGCGAGCATCTGCCTGGGAACGTTTTTGTATGTGGTGTGGGTCGAGCCCAAGGGCTTGCAGTGGTCGCGCTGGTTCGCGGTGTGAATAAGGGGCTCAGGATGAAGAATGTCAAGGC
>JBILGP010000172.1:0-4952 GCA_044350985.1 Polaromonas sp.
CCAGCGCATCGCTCATGCCGTAGCGCATGACCATGTCGCGCGCGATTTGCGTGGCACGCTCGAAATCGTTGCTGGCGCCGGTGGTCATCTGGTTCATGAACACCTCTTCGGCAATACGCCCACCAAAAAGCATGCTGATTTGGCTGAGCATGTATTCGCGGTCGTAGCTGTAGCGGTCTTGCTCGGGCAGGCTCATGGTCACCCCGAGGGCGCGGCCGCGCGGGATGATGGTGACCTTGTGCACCGGGTCGCACTTGGGAAGAAGCTTGCCGATGAGGGCATGGCCGGACTCGTGATAGGCGGTGTTGCGCCGCTCGTGCTCGGGCATGACCATGCTCTTGCGCTCCGGGCCCATGAGGATCTTGTCCTTGGCCTTCTCGAAGTCCTGCATCTCCACCAGACGGGCGTTGCGACGTGCGGCCATCAGGGCGGCCTCGTTGCACAAGTTGGCCAGATCGGCGCCGCTCATGCCGGGTGTGCCGCGTGCGATCACGCTGGCGCTGACATCAGGCCCAAGCGGCACTTTGCGCATGTGCACATTGAGAATTTGCTCGCGCCCACGAATATCGGGCAAGGTGACATAGACCTGCCGGTCAAAGCGGCCCGGGCGCAGCAAGGCGGCATCGAGAATGTCGGGTCGGTTGGTGGCGGCCACCACGATCACACCGGCGTTGGTCTCAAAGCCGTCCATCTCGACGAGCATCTGGTTAAGGGTCTGCTCGCGCTCGTCGTTGCCGCCGCCCAAACCGGCGCCCCTCTGGCGACCGACCGCGTCGATCTCGTCGATGAAGATGATGCAGGGCGCGTTTTTCTTGGCATTTTCGAACATGTCGCGCACACGCGCCGCGCCGACACCGACGAACATCTCCACAAAATCGGAGCCCGAGATGCTGAAAAACGGCACCTTGGCCTCGCCGGCAATACCCTTGGCCAGCAAGGTCTTGCCGGTGCCCGGAGGGCCGACGAGCAACAGGCCACGCGGGATGCGCCCGCCGAGCTTCTGGAATTTCTGCGGGTCCTTGAGGAAGTCGACTACCTCCTTGACCTCTTCTTTGGCCTCGTCGCAACCGGCGACGTCGGCAAAGGTGACTGGGTTGGTCGACTCATCGAGCATGCGCGCCTTGCTCTTGCCAAAGCTGAAGGCCCCGCCCTTGCCGCCGCCTTGCATCTGGCGCATGAAATAAATCCAGACCCCGATGAGCAAGAGCATGGGGCCCCAGCTCACCAGCAAGGTCATGACCAGGGATGCCTCTTCCCGCGGCTTGACATCGAACTTGACATCGTTGGCAATCAAATCGCCCACCAGGCCCCGGTCGAGATAGGTGGCGGTGGTGCGCACCCGACGCTCGTCGACCGTCACCGCTGCGATCTCGGTGCCGCCCTGCCCTTCAGCGATGGTGGCCGACTTGATGCGGCGCGCCCGAACCTCGTCGAGGAACTCGGAATAGCCCATGTAGTTGGACCCGGCAGTCGAGCGCGTGTCGAATTGCTTGAAGACGGTAAACAGCACCATGCCGATCACCAGCCACACTGCAATCTTGGAAAACCACTGATTGTTCAAGGAAAACTCCCGTCAGGAACAAGGGGCAACATAGCGCAAATGGGATTGATTCTAGGCTTTTCAAGCGGCACCACCCCAGACGGGATCCACCACCCTGCGACCGGGGCGGTTATGGGTGCGCTCATGGAACCAGCGTGACGCCCTTGCGCCGCGCCTAAGCGGCCGCCTTGCCCCCGCCTGGCTGCATCGGCGCGACAGCCTCGGACTTGAGCCCGATGCCCACCAAAAAGGTTTCGGCCGACTGCGGCCGCGAGGCCTTGGGCTTGATTTTCTTGACCACCTTGAAATGGGCCTGGAACAGCCGAACCAAGTCATCGTAACCGCTGCCATGAAAAAGCTTGACCACCAGCGCACCGCCGGGTTTGAGCTGCTCGAGCGCAAAATCGAGCGCCAGCTCCACCAGATGGGAAATGCGGGCGGCGTCGGCGCTGTCAATGCCCGACAAGTTGGGGGCCATGTCTGAAACCACCAAATCGAGCTTGGCCGAGCCGCCTTGCAGGGCCTGCCGCAGCTGGGCGAGCACCGCGTCTTCTCGGAAATCGCCCTGGATGAACTGCACCCCCTCGATCGGCTCCATCGGCAGCAGATCCAGCGCAACGATGCGCCCGTTGAGCGAGCCGGCCGTTGCACCGTTGGGCGAGAGCCGCCGGCGCAGGTATTGGCTCCAGGCCCCCGGGGTCGAGCCAAGGTCCACCACATGATCGCCCGGTCGCACCAGACCGAGCGCCTCGTCGATCCCCTTGAGCTTGTAGGCGGCGCGGGCGCGGTAACCGTCCCGCTGGGCCTGCTTGACATAGGGGTCGTTGACGTGCTGGTTGAGCCAGGCCTTGTCGACCTTTTTGCTCTGGGTGCGAACTTTCATGCAAACATTGTCGCCGCGCGCCGTCCGCTGGGGCGCCTGCCGCGATAATCGGGGCCATGCCCATGATCGAACTGACCCCCGCCCAGCGCAAGGAACACCGAGCCGCTGCCCACCACCTCGACCCGGTGGTCATGATCGGCAACGACGGCCTGAGCGCAGCCGTCAAGAAAGAAACCGACGCCGCCCTGCGCTCGCACGGCTTAATCAAGGTGCGCGTGCTCAGCGACGACCGGCATGCCCGTCAGGCCATGCTCGAGACGCTGGCCGAGGAGCTTGACGCTGCGCCGATTCAGCACATCGGCAAGCTGCTCGTGCTGTGGCGGCCGATACCGCCCAAGGAAAAAAAGATCGACGAAGAGCGCCGAGCCGGCCCGCGCGAGGTCAAAGTGCTCAAGGCCACCCGCCCCGGGCAGCGGCCCGAGGTCAAGGTGCTCAAGGTGCTCGGCAACCAGCGCCTGACGCCCGGCGGCAAGGTCAAGCGGGCCAAAAAACCAGCGCAGCGCAGCATCAAAAAGAGCACCGGCCGCTAAGACGGGTCAAAACTGGACCCAGGCTGAACCCGGTCGGGATTGAGCTCGAGCCCCCGAAAAACTTGCGCGAGCGCCATCAACCGATAGCCCTTGCTGCCGATTCAGCCCCGATGACGCAAAATCTTGGCTCGCGCCCGTGTGCCCCCCTGCCCGCTTGCGCCCAGCCCGCAAGCACTCTTGAAACGATGACCCGCCATGAGCAATCCCTTACTTGATTTTTCTGCACTGCCCCTGTTTGATCGCATGGCGCCCGAACATGTGGCACCGGCCGTCGACGAGCTGCTCGCGCAGGCCGATGCCGCACTCGAGCGGGTGTGCGATCCGGGCTTTGCGCCGCAATGGAGCGCCATCTCGGCCGTGCTCGATGTGGCCACCGAGCGGTTGGGCCGGGCCTGGGGCGCGGTCAGCCATCTCAACAGCGTGGCCGACACGCCCGAGCTGCGCGCGGCCTACAACGCCGCCTTGCCGCGCGTGACCGACTTCTGGACCCGCCTGGGCGCCGACGAGCGCCTGTATGCCAAATACCAGGCCATCGACGCGGCCAGCCTCAACGCCGAGCAAGCGCGGGCGCACCGCAACGCGCTGCGCAACTTTGTGCTGTCGGGCGCGCAGCTCCAAGGCGCGGACAAAGAGCGCTTTGCCCAGATCCAGGAACGACAGGCCGAGCTGAGTCAAAAATTCAGTGAAAACGCGCTCGATGCCACCGAGGCCTTTGCCTACTACGCCAGTGCAGAAGAGCTGGTGGGCGTGCCGGCCGATGTGGTGCAGATGGCGCGGCAGATGGCGCAGGCCGAAGGCAAAGAGGGCCACAAGCTCACGCTCAAGATGCCCTGCTACCTGCCGGTGATGCAGTTCGCCCACAGCAGCGCGCTGCGCGAGAAGCTCTACCGCGCCTACAGCACGCGGGCCAGCGAGCAGGCGCCAACCGATCAGCTGCGCTTTGACAACAGCGCCGTCATGGCCGAGATTTTGGCGCTGCGGCTCCAAGAGGCGCAGCTGCTGGGCTACGGCAACTTTGCCCAGGTCTCTGTGGTGCCCAAGATGGCGCAGTCGCCCGAGCAGGTGATCGCCTTCCTGCGCGACCTGGCCCGCCGGGCCCGTCCCTATGCCGAGCAGGACGTGGCCGACCTGCGCGCCTTCGCGAGCGACAAGCTCGATCTGCACGAGCCCCAGGCCTGGGACTACCCATATCTGGGCGAGCGGCTCAAGGAGGCGCGCTATGCCTTTAGCGAGCTGGAGGTCAAGCAGTACTTCACCGCGCCCAAGGTGCTCGCGGGCCTGTTTAAGATCGTCGAGACCCTGTTTGAGGTGAGCATCGTGCCCGACCGCGCGCCGGTGTGGAAACCCGAGGTGGAATTTTTCCGCATCGAACGCGGGGGGCAACTGCTGGGCCAGTTTTACCTTGACCAGCCGGCGCGCACCGGCAAGCGCGGCGGCGCCTGGATGGACGATGTGCGCTCGCGCTGGATGCGGCCGGACACGGGCGCCTTGCAAACCCCAGTGGCCCACATGGTGTGCAATTTTGCGCAGGGCGTGCAGGGGCGACCGGCCCTGCTCACGCACGACGATGTAACCACCTTGTTCCACGAGTTTGGCCACGGCCTGCACCACATGCTGACGCAGGTCAATGAGCGCGATGTTTCGGGCATCAGCGGCGTCGAGTGGGATGCAGTGGAGTTGCCCAGCCAGTTCATGGAGAACTTTTGCTGGGAGTGGGATGTGCTGCGCCACATGACAGCCCATGTGGACAGCGGCGAGCCGCTGCCGCGCGAGCTGTTTGACAAGATGCTGGCGGCGCGCAATTTCCAAAGCGGCCTGCAGACCTTGCGCCAGGTCGAATTTGCGCTGTTCGACATGCTGCTGCACAGCCAACACGACCCGCAAGGCGACATCATGGCCTTGCTGCAGCAGGTGCGTGCCGAGGTGTCGGTGCTCACGCCGCCAGCCTACAGCCGCACGCCCCACACCTTCAGCCACATTTTTGCCGGCGGTTACGCGG
>JBILGP010000173.1:0-4939 GCA_044350985.1 Polaromonas sp.
CCAAACGAGGTTTCCTGTCCGGGCGGCTTGGCATCGATCAGCACCACCTCGTGTCCACGCTGGCGCAAATGCCAGGCGGTGCAAGTGCCCACCATGCCCGCACCGAGCACGATCACAGTCTGCGTCATAGCTAAGTCGCTCGGCTCAATCGGCGCGGTGGCGCCACTGATGCACCAGCACCGGCAAGAACAACACCACGCCCACCAGCGACGCCGTCAAACTCGGCGCAACCAGGCACAGGGCCGCCATCACCCCCAGCCAGCACTCCCAGGGCTGCATGCGGGTGAGCAAAAAGCGGCTCAAGGAAGCGGCCAAGATGGTGATGCCCACCACACAACCAACAAAGGTGATGATGAATTCGGACCAGGTAAAGCCCTTGGCCACCAACAGCAACGAGGGCGAGAACACAAACACAAAGGGCACGAGCGCCTTGGCCAGCCCGAGCTTGAAGGCCAGATTGCCGGTCTTGAAAGGGTCGCTGCCGGCCATGCCGGCGGCGGCGTAGGCGGCCAAGGCCACCGGCGGCGTGATGTCAGCCAGCACGCCGTAATAAAACACAAAAAAGTGCGCCACCAGCGGCTCGACCCCGAGTTGCACCAAGGTCGGCGCCGCCACCGTGACCATGATGATGTAATTGGCCGTGGTTGGAATGCCGCAGCCCATCAAGATGCACACCACACCCGTCATGATCAGCGCCGCCAGCAAAGTCAGCGACTGTGTGCTGGCCCAGCCATCCGGGATGATGAGCGAGCCCCACTGTGCCATCACCTGCGCCCACTGCGTGATGATGAAGCTGATCTTGAAGCCCACGCCGGTGAGCGTGACCACGCCGATGACGATGCCCACGGTGGCCGCAGCCGCGCCCACGGCCAGCGCATATTTGGCACCGGTCTCGAAGGCTTCGACCAGCACTGCCGGCTCAATGCGACCGCGCACCTGGGCCCAGCGGTGCAAGCCCCACCACAGCAGCACACCGGCGGCAAACCAGCCGAGCTTGATGAGCTCGCTGTGCATGCCCCAATCGACAAAGGCAATCAGCGCCAAGATGCCGTGCAGCAAAGCCAGCGAGAGCCACTGCACCGCGCGGTTGCCTTGCACCTGCGTGGTCAGGCCCACGATGATGCACGAGGCAATGCCGGTGAACGCAGCCAGATAAGGCGTGCGGCCCGAGACCAAAATCGTGATCAAGAGGACCAGCGGGATCAGGGTCGGCCAGCGCTGGCGCAGCGACTGCCTGAGCTTGGGCATCTCCTCATCGGTCAAGCCGCGCAGCCCATCGCGCCGGGCCACAAAGTGCACCTGCATGAACACGCCAAAAAAGTGCATGAAGGCGGGAACTGCCGCGGCGGCGATGATGTTTTGATAGGGGATATTGAGGAACTCCACCATCA
The DNA here is from genome assembly GCA_044350985.1 of Polaromonas sp. Taxonomy (GTDB): domain Bacteria; phylum Pseudomonadota; class Gammaproteobacteria; order Burkholderiales; family Burkholderiaceae_C; genus Polaromonas. The sequence continues at coordinate 1,392 of JBILGP010000173.1, forward strand.
GGAAGGCGGCCGCCCCCAGGACCGGTGGCGTGATCTGGCCCCCGGTGGAGGCGGCGGCCTCCACCGCGCCCGCAAACTCGCGCCGGTAACCCACGCGGATCATGGCGGGGATGGTCAGCGAGCCCACGGTCACCGCATTGGCCACTGAAGAGCCGCTGAGCATGCCAAACATGGCCGAGCCAAACACACTGACCTTGGCCGGCCCGCCCGCATAGCGCCCGGCCACGCTGGAGGCAATGTCCAGGAAGAGCTGGCCCAAACCGATGCGGGTGGCCAGCACGCCAAAGAGCACGAAATGAAACACATAGGTGGCCACCACGCCCACCGCCACGCCGTAGATGCCCTGGCTGGTCAGGTACTGGTGGTTGATCATTTGCGACCAGCTCGCCCCAGCGTGCTTGAGCAGGCCGGGAAAGTAGGGCCCGGCCAGCGCATAGGCCGTAAAGCACAGCGCGATCACCGGCAGGGGCCAACCCATCGAGCGGCGGGTGGCCTCCAGCAAGGTGACAAAAAGCACCGAGCCGAAGAACACATCCCAGAAGCCCGGGTTGCCGACGCGAAACGCCAGGTCGTCAAAAATCCAGGGGATGTAAAGCACGCTGACCGCGCTGGCACAGGCCAGCAGCACATCAAAGAGCGGCACGCCACCGGGCGCCCACCCACTCGAGCGCACCGGCGCGCTGCTCGCGCTGCGGCTGCTGGCGGCAAACACCAGAAAGATCAGCCCGATCACAAACGCCAGATGCACCCCGCGGTGCGTGGTCTCGCGCAGCAGGCCAAAGCCGGCGGTGTAGAAATGAAAAAGCGACAGTGCAATGAGCAACAGGCGCACCAGCACGCTGGCCGGCGGCACGACCGCCCGAAAGCGCATTTCGGGGTCGAATTTCTGCTCGAGCTCAAGCAGCTGGCGTGCGTCGATTTCGGTTTGCGGGTTCAAGGCGTGCTCACTGCAGCCAAGCCAAGCGGGCCGCACGCGGCCACAACCGGCCGCACACGGCCGGCTTGGCCATCAGACGACTTCAGGACAAAAAAGGGCTGTGCCGACCCACTCACTTGAGCAGGCCCACTTCCTTGTAAAACCGCTCGGCGCCGGGGTGATAGGGAATGCCCACGCCCTGCACCGCGTTGGCGCGGGTGATCAACTTGCCCTTGGCGTGACCGGCGGCCAGGCGCGCCTGGGTGGCGTCGCTGTAGAGCGCTTTGGTGATCTGGTAGACGGTCTCGGCATCCATCTTGGCGCTGGTCACCCACTGGGCACCGACGGCCATGGTCGCTACAGCCGGGACGTCCTTGTAGGTGCCAGCCGGGATGGAGTCGACCGCCAGGTAAGGGTTGGCCTTGCGCAGCGCCTCGGCCTGCGGGCCGGTCAGCGCCACCAGCTCGATGCCGGTGCCGCTGGAGGCCAGTTCGGCAATCGCACCAGCCGGTGCGCCACCGACGAAAAAGAAAGCATCGAGCGTGCCGTCCTTGAGCTTGTCGCCGGCCTGGTTGGGCTTGATGTAGTCGGGCCTGAGATCGCTTTCCTTCAGGCCCCAGGCCGCCAGCACGGCCCGCGCATTGACCAGCGTGCCCGAGCCCGGCTCGTCGAGCGCCACGCGCTTGCCCCGCAGATCGGCCACCGTCTTAATGCCCGAGCCCTTCTTGACCACCAGGTGAATGCTCTCCGGGTAGAGGTTGGCGATCATGCGCAGATCGGCCATGCGGGGCTTGCCCTCAAAAATGCCGGTCCCGTTGTAGGCCCAGGTGGCCACGTCGGACTGCGAAAAGCCCGACTCCATCGCCCCGCCCATGACACCGTTGACATTGGCCACCGAACCGTTGGACGCCTGCGCGGTCACCACGATCTTGCCAGGCTGGCTCACCGAATTGGCGATCATGCCACCGACTGGGTAATAGGTGCCAGCGGTACCGCCCGTCCCGATGCGAAAGAACTGCTGCGCCTGCGCGCTCATCGCCACAGTGGTGCACAGGCCCAAGGCCAGCAGAAAACGGCGAGATGTCATGGATAAGCTCCTGAAAAACAAAACCAGCTTTCTAACACGCAGCCCTGCCAGCGGCAATCGGGAGTAACGTGGCGGCGCGCTCTGCTCAGTCGCCCAGCACCAGGCCTTCACGGCGCGGATCGGCGCCGCCCACCAGACCCTCGGGCGTGCGCACGATGCCTTGCAAGCCGCTGGTCATCTCGATGGCCTGCACCTCATGGCCCATGGCACGCAGCGGCTCGGCGAGCGCTTCGAGCGCGCTGCCTTTTTCAATCTCGGTGGCGCGGTTGCGGCTGCCGCGATTGGGCAGCGCAATGGCTTGCTGGATATCGAGCCTGCCGTCGATCACGCCGATCAGCGTCTTGGCCACATAGTTGATGATCAGGCTGCCGCCAGGCGAGCCGGTGACCATGAACAGCTGCCCCTGGGGATCAAACACCAAGGTGGGCGCCATGCTGCTGCGCGGACGCTTGCCCGGCTCGACCCGATTGGCCACCGGCCGGCCGCCCTCTTGCGGCGCAAGCGAAAAGTCGGTCAGCTGGTTGTTGAGCAGGAAGCCACGCACCATGATGCGGCTGCCAAACTGCGCCTCGATCGTGCTGGTCATCGAGACCGCGCGGCCCAGGCTGTCCACCACCGACAAATGCGTGGTGGCCGGCACCTCGGCGCTGGCATCGGGGGCGGCACTGACCGACCAGCCGGGGGGCACGCCGGCTTTGGCGCGGCCCATGCTGCGCTGCGCGTCGATCAGCGCGCTGCGCGAGCGCAAGTAGGCAGGGTCAACCAGGGCCTGCGTGGGCACGGTGACGAAATCGGGGTCGGCCACATAAAGATCGCGGTCGGCATAGGCCAGGCGGCCAGCCTCGGCCAGCAAATGCACCGCCTGCGCCGAATCGGGCGCGAGCGCGGCCAGGTCAAACCGCTCGAGCAGGCCCAGCATGGCCAGCACCGCGATGCCGCCCGAGGACGGCGGTGGCATGCCGCAGACCTTGTAGGCGCGATAGGGGCCGCACAGCACCGGTCGCTGCCGCGCGCTGTAGGCCTGCAGATCGAGTTCGCTCAAGTCGCCGGGGCGCCGATGGCGCGCAACCGCCGCCACCATGTCGCGCGCGATCTCGCCGCGGTAAAACGCATCGGCGCCCTCGCGGGCCACCCGACGCAGCACCTGGGCCAGTTCGGGGTTGCGCAACAGCGCTCCGACGGGCAAGGGCTGGCCGGCAGGATCGAAAAAATAGGCGCGCGCGGCCGCATCGTTTTTGAGAAAGGGGTCGGAGGCAATCAGCTTGTGCAAGCGCTCGGAGACCGCAAAGCCCGATTCGGCCAGGGCGATGGCCGGCTCGAACAGGCGGGCCCAAGGCAGGACACCGTGCTGCCGATGGGCCAACTCAAGCATGCGCAGCAGCCCCGGCACGCCCACCGACAAGCCGGATTGGACCGCATCGGCAAAGGCCATCGGTCGTCCGTCAGCACCCACAAAACGCTCGGGCCGAGCCGCCGCCGGTGTGGTCTCACGGCCATCGAAGGCCTGAATCTGGCGCTGCTGCGGATTCCAGGTCAGCATGAAGG
>JBILGP010000174.1:0-4932 GCA_044350985.1 Polaromonas sp.
TTTTTATGTCGATAAAGTGGCCGAGGGCGTGGCCACGATTGCCGCGGCCTTTTGGCCCAAGCCGGTGATCGTGCGCCTGTCGGACTTCAAGTCCAATGAATACCGCAAGCTCATTGGCGGTTCGCGCTATGAGCCCGAGGAAGAAAATCCGATGCTCGGCTTTCGGGGTGCCGCGCGCTACCTCAGTGCCGACTTTGCCGAGGCCTTTGCGATGGAGTGCGAGGCCCTCAAGCGGGTGCGCGACGAGATGGGCCTGGTCAATGTGGAGGTGATGGTGCCTTTTGTGCGCACCCTGGCCCAAGCCGAGGCCGTGACCGACTTGCTGGCGCGCAAGGGGCTCAAGCGCGGTGACAACGGCCTGCGCGTCATCATGATGTGCGAGGTGCCGAGCAACGCGGTGCTGGCCGATGCCTTCTTGGCGTTTTTCGATGGTTTTTCGATCGGCTCGAACGACTTGACCCAGCTGACCCTGGGGCTCGATCGCGATTCGGGGCTGGAGATTTTGGCCCGGGACTTCGATGAGCGCGATCCGGCCGTCAAGGCTTTGCTGTCGCAGGCCATCGCCGCTTGCAAGCGCCACGGCAAGTATGTGGGCATCTGCGGCCAAGGCCCGAGCGATCACCCAGATTTGGCTTTGTGGCTGCAGCAAGAGGGCATCGACTCGCTCTCGCTCAACCCTGACACTGTCTTGGAGACCTGGAAGCGGCTGGCCGGCGCTTGAACGGCGTTGATCGGCGCTGATCGGCGCCTGCACGATCACCGGACAGGTGCGGGAAATCACCGACCTCGCACCGCTGCCGTGCCCCTTGCCCAGGGTTTAAGCTCGGGCCACCGCCGTGCCCGCGCAGTCTGCCCGGGCGCGGTGTGCCCCGGGGCAGGGGTCAAGGAGCACGATTGGAGCCGCAACAACAGCGCCGTGAGATCTACTGGAAGCGATGCGGGCGGGTGACCGTCATCTTGATGGTGCTGTGGTTCGTCGCAGGGCTAGGCATCCATTTTTTTGCGCGGGACTTGAATTTTCGTTTTTTCGGCTGGCCGTTTTCTTTCTGGATGGCGGCACAGGGCTCACTGCTGATCTTTTTGGTCATCGTGGTGGCCTATGTTTGGATCATGGAGCGGCTCGATCGCGAGCATGGCTTTGAGGAGGACCTGAGCTGATGCGCCGCGTGCCGCGGCCACCGCGCCCAGCCAGTGCAACGCAGCGGGCCGCTGAGCACGAGGGGCTGGGGCGCGAACTCAACGTCCTGCTGGCCTGGTTCACCCTGGGTGTGGTGGGCTTTATCGTGCTGCTCGGCTTGCTCGAGTTCATGGGCCTGTCGCGCCGATGGATCGGCATGACGTTCCTGTTGGGCACGCTGGCTCTGTACGCCACCATCGGCATCCTCAGCCGCACGACGGATGCGGCCGAATACTATGTGGCGGGGCGGCGGGTGCCGGCCTTTCACAACGGCATGGCGACCGGCGCCGATTGGATGTCGGCGGCCTCCTTCATCGGGGTGGCCGGAACCCTCTACCTGACGGGCTACAACGGCCTGGCTTTCATCATCGGCTGGACCGGCGGCTACTGCCTGGTCGCCCTGTTGCTGGCACCCTATCTGCGCCGCTTCGGTCAGTTCACCATCTCCGACTTCCTGGGTGAGCGCTACGGCGGGGTCATGCCCCGGCTCTTGGGTGTTGCCGCAGCCATCCTGTGCTCCTTTGTGTATGTGGTGGCGCAGATTTATGGTGTGGGCATCGTGACGGCACGGCTGACGGGCGTGGACTTTGAAGTCGGTATTTTTCTGGGGCTCGGGGGCATTTTGGTGTGCTCCTTTCTCGGTGGCATGCGGGCGGTGACGTGGACGCAAGTGGCGCAGTACGTCATCTTGATGATTGCTTACCTGGTGCCGGTGGTCTGGCTCTCGGTCAAGCAGACCGGCGTGCCGGTGCCGCATGCGGTTTATGGCTACCAGCTCGAGAAGGTTTCGGCCATGGAGCAGCGCCTGATCGACGATCCGCGCGAGATCGAGGTCAGGCAGGCGTACGCACAACTGGCCGAGCAGTTGCGGCAGAAGCTGCGCGATCCCGGCCCGGCTTTGCGGCAGGAACGCCGCCAGGCCGAGCAGCGACTGGCCACGCTGCAGGCGTCTTTGGCTCCGGCCCTTGAAATCGCCGCGGCCGAGAAGACGCTGGCCGGTCTGCCCAGGGACGTGCCGTCAGCCCGCGCGCAGTGGAGCCAGGCGCTGGCCCAGGCAGAAATCAAAAGCCGTCCCCTCAATGGCATGCCGCCGCACGCGCAGCAGTTTGCTGGCGATCCGCAGGGCAGCCAAGCCGAGCGCAGCGAGTTCGAGTTGTCCCGCCGCAACTTCTTGGCGCTGGTGTTTTGCCTAATGGTTGGCACCGCCGCTTTGCCGCACATCCTCATTCGTTACTACACCGTGCCTTCGGTCAAGCAGGCCAGGCGATCGGTGGCCTGGTCGGTGCTGTTCATCTTGCTGCTTTATGTCACCGCGCCGGCCCTGGCGGTGCTGGTCAAGTACGAGGTGCTCAGCCTGGTGGTGGGCACCGAGTTCAGCCGCTTGCCCGAATGGGTGGCGGCCTGGAACCGGGTCGATCCGTCGCTGCTGGCGGTGACCGACATCAACCGAGATGGCATCTTGCAACTCAATGAGATGACCATCGGCGCAGATGTCATCGTGCTCGCGGCACCAGCCATTGCCGGCCTGCCCTATGTGGTGTCGGCTTTGGTGGCCGCGGGCGCGTTGGCAGCGGCGCTGTCAACGGCCGACGGCTTGCTCCTGACCATCTCCAGCGCATTGAGCCACGACCTGTATTACAAGATGATCGATCCCGAGGCCTCCACCGCTCGGCGGGTGACGATCGCCAAGGTGCTGCTGCTGATCGTGGCGCTGGCGGCCGCCTACATTGCGGCGCAGCGGCCGGCCGACATCCTGTTTTTGGTGTCGGCGGCTTTTTCTTTTGCGGCGGCGGCTTTTTTCCCGGCGCTGGTGCTGGGCATCTTCTGGAAGCGTGCCACCGGACTGGCCGCTTCGCTGGGCATGCTCGGCGGGCTGGGGCTGACCATGTACTACATGGCCGTCAACCAACCGTGGCTGCGCAGCGTCCTGGGCATTGTCCGACCGGTGGACCTGTGGTGGGGCATACAGCCAATTTCTGCGGGGGTCTTTGGCGTGCCGCTAGGTTTTGCCATCATCGTGCTGGTCAGCCTGATCGCCCCCGAGCGACCGGGCGCGAGCCGGGATCTGGTCGAGCGCATCCGTTACCCCAGTGCCTGAGAGCCGGGGCGGGGAGGGCGGCGGGGCGCGGGCGCGGGCGGCGCTTGGGGACAGGTGCCGCAATGGCCCTATAATCTCGGGTTTTCCTTGCCGCACCCTGAACCGAAGTTGACGCGGGGGCGGCTTTAACCCACAAGGAGTTTGCATGCGTCACTATGAAATCATTTTGCTGATCCATCCGGATCAGAGCGAGCAGGTGCCTGCCATGCTCGAGCGTTACAAGGGCATGATCACCGCCGGTGGTGGCAAGGTGCACCGGGTCGAGGACTGGGGCCGCCGGCAACTGGCTTACCTGATCCAGAAAATGGGCAAAGCCCACTACATCTGCCTGAACATCGAGGCCAGCCAGGCCGTGATGGACGATATTGAGCACGCCTTCAAGTTCAACGACGCCGTGCTGCGCCACCTGACGGTGGTCAAGAAAAAGGCCGAGACCGCCCCTTCCGTGATGATGCGCAGCGTCGAGCGTGAAGAGGCCCGCAAGGCCCAGCAGCAGGAGGCCGCTTAAGCCGACCTGTGCCCGAGGGCCCAGTCGATGCCAGCAGCCTGGGCTGCGAGCAACGCAAGACCTTGAACCAAATCGAATTGACGGCGCGCATCGCCCAGCTCAGTGAGCTGCGTTACACGCCCGCTGGTTTGCCGGCGCTCAACCTGGTGCTCGAGCACGAGGGGCAGCAAAGCGAGGCAGGCAGCGATCGACAGGTCAGGCTCTCGATCAAGGCGGTGGCTTTCGGAACATTGGCCGAACAGGCGGCGCGGCTCGATTTGAGCGCGCCCTGCAGGTTCAAAGGTTTTCTGGCCAGCGCCCGCACCGGCAAGAGCGTCATTTTTCATATCCAAGAATTGAACACCCTTTAAGGAGTCCATCATGCCCGGACCAAAACGTTTCTCCAAAGACAAGCGCCCCAAGCGCAACACCCAGTCGCTGCTGTTCAAGCGCAAGCGCTTTTGCCGCTTCACGGTCGCTGGCGTTGAGGAAATTGATTACAAGGACATCGACGTCCTGCGCGACTTCATTGCCGAGAACGGCAAGATCATCCCCGCACGCCTGACCGGCACCCGGGCCATCTACCAGCGCCAGCTCAACACGGCCATCAAGCGCGCACGCTTTCTGGCCATGCTGCCCTACAGCGACCAGCATCGCACCCTCTAAGGAGCCCGACCATGCAAGTTATTTTGCTCGACAAAGTCGTCAACCTCGGTGCCCTTGGCGAAGTGGTCAAGGTCAAGGACGGTTACGCCCGCAACTACCTGATCCCGTCGGGCCGTGCCCGTCGCGCCACGGCCGCTGCGGTCAAGGAGTTTGAGGCCCGCCGCGCCGAACTCGAGAAGGCCGCCGCCGCCAAGCTCGCCCAGGCCCAGGCCGAGGGCGAAAAGCTCTCAGGCACCACCCTGAAGATGACCCAAAAGGCCGGCGTCGACGGTCGCCTGTTTGGCTCGGTGACCAATGCCGACATTGCCGCTGAGCTCGGCCGCACCGGTTTTCCGGTGCTCAAAGCGCAGGTGCGCATGCCCAACGGCCCGATCAAGATCGTTGGCGACCACACGGTGGGCGTTTCGCTGCACACCGATGTGGCAGTGGACATCACGGTGACGGTCTACGGCGAAACCGCCTGATCGCGCATCGCGCCCGCAAAAGCCGCCTTCGGGCGGCTTT
>JBILGP010000175.1:0-4928 GCA_044350985.1 Polaromonas sp.
GGGCTCGGCCAGCGAAACATGGGCCACCGCGCCACCGCCAAAAAAGCTGCGCGGCCGACCGCGTGTGTGGTCGATGAACTGGTCGGGCAGCACCAGATCGAGCGGCGCAGCTTCTTCAACGAGCGAGCCCACCGCCGAGACCGACAGCAGGTAGCGCACGCCCAAGCTCTTGAGCGCCCAGATGTTGGCCAGAAAAGGAATTTCTGCGGGCAGCAACTTGTGACCGCGCGCGTGCCGAGCAACAAAGGCGACCCGTGCCTGGCCGAGCTGGCCCACGGCGATGGCATCCGATGTGGCCCCATAGGGCGTATTCACCTGCACCTCGCTGACCTGCTCCAGGCCTGGCATGTTGTACAGGCCACTGCCGCCGATGACGGCGATCTCCACCGGCTCGTGATGCCATGGTGGGGCGGCGGGGCTTTCAAGTCGGGCCATGTGCTCGATTATGCTGTGGTCTGCCCTGAAAGGATGACCGCCATGCACGCCACCTTGCCCCTGCTGCGCAAGACCGACTTTCCCGCTCTGCGACGCGCGTCCTTGCAGACTTTGCAGGTCAATTTGGGCTATCTGTGCAACCAAAGCTGTGTGCACTGCCACGTGAACGCCGGGCCCAATCGCACCGAGCAGATGGACGCAGCCACCGCCGATTTGGTGCTCGAGGCGGTGGCCGCAGCCGGTGTGCAGACGCTCGATCTGACTGGTGGCGCGCCCGAGCTCAATGCACACTTTCGCCGCCTGGTGGCCGGTGCGCGGGCGCTGGGCGTGCGGGTGATCGACCGCTGCAACCTGTCGGTGCTGTTCGAGCCGGGTCAGGACGATCTGGCGGCTTTTCTGGCCGAGCAAGGCGTCGAGGTGGTGGCCTCCCTGCCGTGCTACTCGCAAGACAACGTCGATCAACAGCGCGGTGAGGGTGTGTTTGAGAAAAGCATTCGCGCCCTGCAAGCGCTCAATGCACTGGGCTACGGCCAAAGCGGCTCGCACTTGCAACTGCACCTGGTCTACAACCCGCAAAAAGCGGTGCTGCCGCCTCCGCAAGCGGCGTTGCAGGCCGACTACGAGCGCTTGCTCATGGCCAACTTTGGCATTCGCTTCAACCAACTGTTCACCCTGGCCAATATGCCGATCCAGCGCTTTGGCAGCACCTTGGTGTCCAAGGGCCAGTTTGCCGATTACATGGCGCTGCTGCGTGCAGCCCATCGGCCCGAGAACCTGGATGGGGTGATGTGCCGCTCCACCGTCTCGGTCGACTGGCAGGGCTATCTGTACGACTGCGACTTCAACCAGATGCTGGGCATGCCCCTGGGCGCAGCCGGCCGCCTGCATCTGCGTGAACTGCTGCAGCGCGATCTGCACGGGCAGCCGATTGCGGTGGCCGATCACTGCTACGGCTGCACCGCCGGGCAGGGCTCGTCGTGTGGTGGTGCCCTGGCCTGAGGGCGCCCCGTCTCACAGGGGGCCGGCGCTTGCGCTGACGCGGCGCTGCAGGGCTGTCCGATGGGCTTGCCGCCTTCGGCTGGCGATGATGAGCATCCGGGGAGAACCACCATGCCCATCGCCACGCTTTTACATCAGCTGCTGCCCGCGCAAGGCGCGCCCATGAGGCCTAGCCCTGAGCCGCGACAGCTCGGGCCCACGCGCAGCGCATTGCGGCGCGAGCCACGGCCGGCCCGCCCCGCGCACCCCCAGGCCTTCTGAGCCTGCGCCGCTGTCACGCGGCTGTCATGAATCGCTCCCACAATTCCACAATCGTCGAAGCGTTGAGCAAAGGAGTTCTTCATGAGAGTCGGTATCAATGGCATGGGGCGCATCGGCCGCTTGGCCCTGCGTGCAGCTTTGGGTGCGGCCGAGCGGCCGAGCGATGATCCTCGCGCCGGCAATCGGCTGGAGGTGGTGCACCTCAACGAGATCAAGGGCGGCGCCGCCGCCTGCGCCCATCTGCTGACCTTCGACAGCGTGCAGGGCCGCTGGAGGGCCGACATCGCCGCCGAGGGCGACGAGGCAGTGCGCATCGACGCGCGCCGCCTTTCGTTTAGCAGCCACGCCCAGCCCGCCGACATCGATTGGGGGGCTCTGGGCGTTGATGTGGTGCTCGAATGCACCGGCAAGTTTTTGACGCCCGAGACCCTCGAGGGGCATCTGCAGCGCGGCGCCAAGCGGGTGATCGTGGCCGCCCCGGTCAAGACCGGCGGCGTGCTCAATGTGGTGGTGGGTGTCAACGAGCACCAGTACGACCCGGCCAAAGACCGTATCGTCACTGCCGCCTCGTGCACCACCAACTGCCTGGCTCCGGTGGTCAAGGTGATCCACGAGAGTCTGGGCATTCGGCACGGACAGATCACCACCATCCATGACCCGACCAACACCAACGTGGTGGTCGACGCGCCGCACAAGGACCTGCGCCGCGCCCGCAGCGCCATGATGAGCTTGGCGCCCACCACCACCGGCAGCGCCACCGCCATCGCACTGATTTACCCCGAGCTCAAGGGCAAGCTCAACGGCCACGCGGTGCGCGCGCCGGTGCTCAACGCCTCGCTGACCGATGCGGTGTTCGAGCTGCAACAGCCCACCACGGCCGAGGCGGTCAACGCTTTGTTCAAGCAGGCCGCAGCCGGTTCCCTGGCTGGCATTTTGGGTTACGAAGAGCGGCCTCTGGTCAGCGCCGACTATGCTCGTGACACGCGCAGCGCCATCGTCGATGCGCCCTCGACCCTGGTCACCGATGGCACGCTGCTCAAGCTCTATGCCTGGTACGACAACGAGATGGGCTACGCCTGCCGCATGGTCGATCTGGCCTGCCATCTCGAGCAGCAGGGTCTGTGATGCACAGCGCGGTGCGCCATTACGCCATTGTCACGGCGGCCTATTGGGGCTTTACCCTGACCGATGGCGCGCTGCGCATGCTGGTGCTGCTGCACTTCTACAAGCTCGGCTATTCGCCCATCACCCTGGCGTTTTTGTTCCTGCTCTACGAAGCCGCCGGCGTCGCGGCCAACCTGGTGGGCGGCTGGCTGGCAGCGCGCTACGGCATCACCCGCATGCTGGTGGTGGGCTTGAGCACCCAAATCGCCGGTTTTTTGCTGCTGTCCATGCTGCAGCCGCATTGGGGCGTGGCCTTGTCGGTGGCCTGGGTGGTGGCGGCGCAAGGCGTGTGCGGCGTGGCCAAGGACCTGACCAAGACCGCAAGCAAATCGGCCATCAAGATCACCCAGACCGATGCGCAGCAACAAGGCGGTCAGGGTCAGCTCTTCAAATGGGTGGCGTGGTTTACCGGCAGCAAGAATGCGATGAAAGGTCTGGGCTTTTTCGCTGGCGGCCTGCTGCTGCAGACGCTGGGCTTTGAAGGCTCGCTGTGGGCCATGGCCGTTTTGCTCGCTGGGGTGCTCGCTGCGGTGCTTTTGACCCTGCCGCAGCTCATGGGCAAGGGCAAAGCCTCTAAGTCGGCGCGCGAGCTCTTTGCCAAGAACCCGGGCATCAACGCCCTGGCCGCTGCCCGCGTGGCCTTGTTTGGCGCGCGCGATGTGTGGTTTGTGGTCAGCCTGCCGGTGTTTCTCTACAGTGCCGGCTGGAGCTTTACCATGGTCGGATCGTTCCTGGCCGCCTGGACCATCGCTTATGGCGCGGTGCAGGCGCTGGCGCCGCAGTTGGTCAGGCGCAGCCAAGACGGTTTGAGCAGTGAGGTACCGGCCGCACGCGCCTGGTCTGCGGCGCTGGCTCTGGTGCCGGCATTGCTGGCGGTGGCGGTGTTCATGCAGGTCGGCCAGTTGCAGTGGGTGGTGGTCGGCGGCCTGGCGGTGTTTGGCTTCGCGTTTGCGGTCAACTCATCGGTTCACTCGTATTTGATCTTGGCCTATGCGGGCAGCGAGAAGGCGGCCGAGGACGTGGGTTTTTACTACGCAGCCAACGCGCTCGGCCGCTTTGCAGGCACTTTGCTCTCGGGGGTGCTCTACCAATGGGGCGGCTTGCTCTATGCGCTGATCGGCTCGGCCCTGATGCTGCTGGTTTGCTGGTTGGTGACCTTGAGGCTGCCGCTGCGGCCTGACGTGGGGCGACCCGAATGAACGAGATCGATGCGCTGCGGGCCTTGGCCGCCTTGGCGCAGGCCACCCGTTTGGCCATCTTTCGGGCCTTGGTGGCCGCCGGACCCAAGGGCCTGCGGCCTGCCGAGCTGGCCGGCCAGCTTGAAGTGCCGGCATCGTCCTTGTCCTTTCACCTCAAGGAATTGCTGCACGCGCAGTTGATCGCCCAGCAGCGTTCGGGCAAGTTCCTCATTTACAGCGCCGACTTTGCGCGCATGAATGCTTTGCTGGCCTATTTGAGCGAGAACTGCTGCCAGGGGCAGCCGTGCGCAGAGCTGGCGCCCGCTGCGTGCAGGGTGTGCTGACAGCCCCAGTCGCTGGGGCTCGGCGACAATCGGTTTTTTGACTGCCCTTGACCGACCGTGAGCATCGCCTCGTCTGCATTGCCGCAACCCAAGCCCTGGCGAGTGTCCGTCGCGCCCATGATGGATTGGACCGATCGGCACTGCCGCTATTTCCATCGCCTCCTGTCCAAGCGTGCGCTGCTCTACACCGAGATGATCACGACCGACACCTTGTTGCACGGTCATGTGCCCAGGCACCTGGATTTCAACGCGCTCGAGCACCCCGTGGCCTTGCAAATTGGCGGCAGCGAGCCGGCCGATCTGGCGCGGGCAGCCCGTCTGGGCGAGCAGTGGGGCTATGACGAGATCAACCTCAACTGCGGCTGCCCGAGCGAGCGGGTGCAGCGTGGGGCGTTCGGTGCTTGTCTGATGGCCGAGCCGGCCACGGTGGCCGATGGCGTCAAGGCCATGCGCGATGCGGTCAGCGTGCCGGTGACGGTCAAGCACCGCATCGGCATCGACCGCGTCGAGAGTTATGACTTCGTGCGCGATTTCGTGGGGCAGGTCA
>JBILGP010000176.1:0-4925 GCA_044350985.1 Polaromonas sp.
CGAGTTCGCGGTTGGCCCCGAGCACATCAAAACTGCAGCCAGCATCGAGCAGCTTTTGGCTGCTCACCCGCGCCTCTTCGATGCTGGCCGACTCGAGCAGCACGTCGTAGACCGACAGCTCGAGCTCACGCTTGTCGATGCCCGAACCCATGGTGGCGTTGCCCTGTGGGTCCAAGTCGACCATGAGCACGCGCTGGCCGAGCTGGGCCAGGCCGGCGGCCAGGTTGACGGTGGTGGTGGTCTTGCCCACCCCACCTTTTTGATTGGCAACGCAAAAGATTTTGGCCATGGCTTGAGTCAGGAGGAGGGGTCAGCGCGAGAGCGCCAGTTTCAGGCCAAAGCCAATGAGCAAGGTGCCGGCCACCTTTTCCAGGACCGACTTGATCCAGGGGCTTGCACGCAGGCGCTCGGCCAGAAAGTAGGTGAGCAAGGTCGCGCCCAAACCATAGGCGAAGGTCAGGGCGGCAATGGTGGCGGCCATGACGGCAAAGGTGAGCAAGCCCTGGTGCTGGGCCGGGTCGACGAAGAGCGGGAAAAACGCCATGTAAAACACGATGGCCTTGGGGTTAAGCAAGGTGATCAGCATCGCCTGCCGAAAATACTGGCCGGCCCGGATCTCCAAAATCGGCGCGTCGCCCGGCCGGCTGACGATCATGCGCCAGCCCAGCCAAGCCAGGTAGGCGGCGCCTGCCCACTGAATCGCGCCAAAGGCTGCGAGTGAAGCCATCAGCACCGCCGAAACCCCGGCAACCGCTGCCCACAACAGCACCTGATCGCCCGCAATCACGCCCATGGTGGCGGCCAGCCCACCCGGGATACGGCCCTTGGCCGTGGACGTCACCAGCGCCAGGTTGCCTGGCCCCGGGATCGCCAAAAACACGACGATGGCCAGCACAAAAGCACCAAAATCAGCAATTCCTGCGAACGAACCCAGCATCTGAACCCCAACAATCAGGCGGCCAGTGTAAGGGCTGGCGAGCGCCGCTCAACAGGTTTCACGTGAAACCGGCGCCAAAAACCCTGCCCGGCCCAATCAACCGGGGCTGGAGGGAGCGGGGCGAGGGCGCATCCAGACCAGGCAGCGCTCGGCCGACAAGCCGGGCACCTGGAGTGGTTCCACGTGAAACACATCCGCCGGCACGGCGGCGATTTCATCAGCAGGGTGCTTGCCCTTCATGGCCAGCCACACGCCGCCCTCGGCCAAGGCCTGCGAAGAGCCCGCCACAAAGTCGGGCAGCGAAGCAAAAGCGCGCGACGAGATCACATCGAAAGGCCCGGCCAAACTCTCCACCCGAGCATGGACCGCCTTGAGGTTCTTGAGGCCCAGGGTCAGCGCCGCCTGCGTGATGAAGGCCGCCTTCTTGGCCACCGTGTCGACACAGCAGACCTGCAACTCGGGGCAGCCAATGGCCCACACGATGCCCGGCAAACCGGCGCCCGAGCCAACATCGAGCAGGCGGCCGCCCTGCAAGAGGCCAGCTGCGCCGAGGTGGCGCTGAAGTGGGCCCAGCGCCGCCAAGCAGTCGAGCAGGTGGTGGGTGAGCATCTGATCGCTCTGGCGCACCGCGGTCAGGTTGTACACCTGGTTCCACTTGCCGATCAGCGCCAGATAAGCCAGACACTGATCGCGCTGACCGGCTTGCAGCGCCAGCCCCAAGTCGGCCAGCCCCTGCTCGAGCGCCGCGGCCTGGCTCATGCCGCCGCCTGTTCCCCGGCCGGCTCTTGTCTGACCTTCCACAGGCTCTTTTTGAGGTGCACCAGCAGCAGCGAAATCGCGGCAGGGGTGACGCCCGAAATGCGCGAGGCCTGGCCGAGCGTCTGCGGCCGGTGGCGCGCCAGCTTTTGGCGCACCTCCACACTCAGGGCCGAGACCTGCATGTAGTCCAGCTCATCGGGCAGCTTGAGGTTCTCGTAGTGGGCAGCGCGCTCGACCTCGGTTTTTTGCAGGTCGATGTAGCCCGCGTATTTGGCCGAGATCTCGATCTGCTCGATCACCGCGGCCCGCAGTTCGGGCGGCGCGTCGGCCGCCAGCAGCTCGGCGTTGGCGTACTGTCCAGCGTCCAGCGACATCAGGGCCTCGTAGCCGATGCCCGGCCGGCGCAACAGATCGAGCATGCGGTACTCGCGCTCAATGCCTTGGCCCAATACCCGCTCGGCCTCGGCCGCCGACAACTTGCCGGGGTGCACCCACACGCTGCGCAGCCGTTCGGTTTCACGTGAAACCGCGTCGCGCTTGCGGTTGAACGCATCCCAGCGCGCATCGTCGACCAGCCCCATCTGCCGGGCCACCTCGGTCAGGCGCATATCGGCGTTGTCTTCGCGCAGCATCAAGCGGTATTCGGCGCGGCTGGTGAACATGCGGTAGGGCTCGGTCACGCCCTTGGTGATGAGATCGTCCACCAGCACGCCCAGGTAAGCCTGATCGCGGCGGGGCAGCCACGGCTCCTGGCCGCGGCACTGCAAGGCGGCATTGATGCCGGCAAACAAGCCTTGCGCCGCCGCCTCCTCGTAGCCCGTCGTGCCGTTGATCTGGCCGGCGAAAAACAGGCCCTGCAAATCACGGGTCTCGAAGTTGGCCTTGAGGCTGCGCGGATCAAAGTAGTCGTACTCGATCGCGTAGCCGGGCCGCAGAATGTGGGCGTTCTCAAGACCGGCCATGGAGCGCACGAGCTCGTACTGGATGTCAAACGGCAGGCTGGTCGAAATGCCGTTGGGATAAAACTCGTGGGTGCTCAGGCCCTCGGGCTCCAGAAAAATCTGGTGGCTGTCCTTGCCCGCAAAGCGGTTGATCTTGTCTTCGACGCTGGGGCAATAGCGTGGGCCGACGCCGTCGATCTTTCCGGTGAACATCGGGCTGCGGTCAAAGCCCGAGCGAATGATCTCGTGCGTGCGCTCGTTGGTGTGGGTGATCCAGCACGGCACCTGGCGCGGGTGGGCGATGCCGTGGCCCATGAAGCTGAACACCGGCACCGAATCGCCCTCGCCTCCAGCCATGCCGTCGCCGGGCTGCTCGGTGCACTTTGAAAAGTCGATGCTGCGGCCATCGAGGCGCGGCGGCGTGCCGGTCTTCAAGCGCCCCTGCGGCAGCTTGAGCTCCTTGAGCCTGGCACTGAGCGAGACCGCCGGCGGATCACCGGCGCGTCCGGCGGCGTAGTGGTTCAGGCCCACATGGATCTTGCCATCGAGAAAAGTGCCGGCCGTCAGCACCACCGCCCGGGCAGTGAAGCGAACGCCCACTTGCGTTATAGCGCCCACCACGCGGTCACCTTCGACCATGAGATCATCAACCGCTTGCTGAAACAGCCAAAGATTGGGCTGGTTTTCAAGCCGCCGGCGGATCGCCGCCTTGTAGAGCACCCGGTCGGCTTGGGCGCGGGTGGCCCGCACCGCCGGCCCCTTGCTGGAATTGAGAATGCGAAACTGAATCCCGCCTTCATCGGTGGCCAGGGCCATGGCGCCACCCATGGCGTCGACCTCCTTGACCAGATGGCCCTTGCCGATGCCGCCGATCGACGGGTTGCAGCTCATCTGCCCCAGGGTCTCGATGTTGTGGGTCAGCAGCAAGGTCTTGCAGCCCATGCGGGCGCTGGCCAACGCCGCCTCGGTGCCGGCATGGCCGCCGCCGACCACGATCACGTCAAATGCCTGTGGGTGGGTGTAGGCGAGCATGCGAAAGTCCTTGCTGATGGGGGCCCCGTGGCGGCCCGAGCGCAGTCGCGCTGTTGACCACCGTGCGCCCTGGCGCTTCGGGTGGCGGTTTGGCCTGCGGGGCGCTCACCACAAGCAAGCCCGACCCGGCGGCCGGGCTTGGCCGAGCAGCCCGGAGCAACAATTGTACGATTGGCACACCCGGCCGCCCTCACGGGCGGCCTTGTCAGGCAGACGTAGCCCGTCGCTGCGACACTGAAAACCTGCCAACCCACCAGGAGTCAAACCCCATGAGCCGAGAAGTCGTTGTCGTCAGCGCTGTGCGCACCGCCATTGGAACCTTTGGCGGCAGCCTCAAGGACGCACCACCCACCGAGCTGGCCGCGCTGGTCGTGCGCGAGTCGCTGACGCGCGCCCAGACCGAAGGCAAGGACGTCGGCCATGTGGTGTTCGGCCATGTGGTCAACACCGAGCCCAAAGACATGTACCTGTCGCGGGTGGCGGCGATCAACGGGGGCTGCGCCGAAGGCACGCCCGCAATGAACGTCAACCGCCTGTGCGGATCGGGGCTGCAAGCCATCGTCTCGGCCAGCCAGGCCATCTTGCTGGGCGACTGCGATGTGGCCATTGGCGGGGGCGCCGAAAACATGAGCCGCGCACCATTTGCCAGCCTGACGGCGCGCTGGGGCGCTCGCATGGGCGATGCCAAGCTGGTCGACATGATGATCGGCGCCTTGCACGACCCCTTTCATGGCATCCACATGGGCGTGACGGCCGAGAACGTCGCGGCCAAATACGGCATCACCCGCGAGATGCAAGACGCGCTAGCGCTGAGCAGCCACAACCGGGCCGAAAAAGCCACCGCCGCCGGCTACTTCAAAGACCAGATCGTCCCCGTCATGCTCAAGAGCAAGAAGGGCGACGTCGCCTACGCCACCGACGAACATTTCCGAACCGGCGCGACCGCGCAAGACTTTGCCAAGCTCAAGCCGGTGTTCTTGAAGGAAAACGGCAGCGTCACCGCCGGCAACGCCTCGGGCATCAACGATGCCGCCGCCGCCGTCGTGCTGATGGAAGCAGGCGCCGCGCGCGCCCGGGGCGCCAAAGCCATGGCCCGCCTGGTCGGCTACGCGCACACCGGTCTTGACCCAAAGTACATGGGCGTGGGCCCGATCTCGGCCACGCAGTTGGTGCTCAAGAAGACCGGCCTGAAGGCCGCCGACCTGGATGTGATCGAGGCCAACGAAGCCTTTGCCGCGCAGGCCTGCGCGGTGACC
>JBILGP010000177.1:0-4915 GCA_044350985.1 Polaromonas sp.
AGCAGCGTGCAGGAAATCCTCGACTTCGGTTTGCATGCGCTGGCCATGAGCCGATTTGCCGGTGTGTGGGCCGGCATGAAGACCATCCAGGAAATTGTCGAGTCCTCGGCCAGCGTGCAGGTCGATGCCGACCGCGTGCAAATCGTGCGGCCCGAATTTGACATGCCCCCCGGTGGCGTGCACATCCGCTGGCCCGACACCGCCTTGGAGCAAGAGGCGCGGCTGTTTGATTACAAGTGGTATGCGGCGCTGGCCTACATCCGCGCCAACCGGCTCAACCACACGGTGATCGCCGGACCGCAAGACCGGCTGGGCATCATGGCCAGCGGCAAGGCCTACAACGACACCCGTCAGGCCATGCGCGACCTGGGCCTCGATGAGGCCACCTGCCGCCGCCTCGGGCTGCGCCTGCACAAGGTGGGCGTGGTCTGGCCGCTGGAGGCGCAGACCACGCGCGAGTTCGCCACCGGCTTGCAGGAAATCCTGGTCATCGAAGAAAAGCGCCAGGTCATCGAATACCAGCTCAAGGAAGAGCTCTACAACTGGCGAGCCGATGTGCGCCCGCATGTGCTGGGCAAGTTTGACGATGTGCCCGGCGACTACAGCGGTGGCGAGTGGAGCGTGCCCAACCCGAGCGCGCACACGTTGCTGCGCGCCAGTGCCGACCTCACGCCTGCGCTGATTGCCAAGGCCATTGCTGCGCGGCTCAAGCGCCTGGGCGTCGATGAGGCCACGGCCGCGCGCATGGACGCGCACCTGGCCATCTTGGCCGCACGCGAATCGGCGCTGGCCAGTGCCCCGCCGGCGGCCGAACGCACCCCCTGGTTTTGCTCGGGCTGCCCGCACAACACCTCTACCAAGGTGCCCGAAGGCTCGCGCGCCATGGCCGGCATCGGCTGCCACTTCATGGCCTTGTGGATGGACCGCAGCACGGCCGGCTTCACGCAGATGGGCGGCGAGGGCGTGCCCTGGGTCGGCCAGGCGCCCTTCGTCAACGAGGCGCATGTGTTTGCCAACATCGGCGATGGCACCTACTTTCACAGCGGCCTGCTGGCCATCCGCCAGTCGATTGCCGCCGGCGTCAACATCACCTACAAGATCCTCTACAACGACGCGGTGGCCATGACCGGTGGCCAGCCGGTGGGCGAGCGCCCCGAGGGCCACAGCGTGCCGCAGATTGCCCACTCGGTCACGGCCGAGGGTGCCAGGCAGGTGGTGGTGGTGACTGACGAGCCCGAAAAATACCAGGGCGTGGCCTTGCCCGCGGGTGTGGGTGTGCACCACCGCGACGCGCTCGACGCCTTGCAGCGCCAATTGCGCGAGGTTGCCGGGTGCACCGTCATCATTTACGACCAGACCTGCGCCACTGAAAAGCGCCGCCGCCGCAAGCGCGGCACCATGGTCGATCCGGCCCGCCGCGTGGTGATCAACGAGCTGGTGTGCGAGGGCTGTGGCGACTGCAGCGTGCAGTCCAACTGCCTGTCGGTCGAGCCGCTGGAGACCGAGTTCGGCCGCAAGCGGCAGATCAACCAGAGCAGCTGCAACAAGGACATGAGCTGCGTCAAGGGCTTTTGCCCGAGCTTTGTGACCATCGAGGGCGGACAGCTGCGCAAGAAGGCGCGCGATGCCCGCCTGAGCCCTTACGACGACGACCGGCTGGGCCCGCTGCCCGAGCCGCAAGTGCCTGCGCTGATGGGCCGCAGCGAGCCGGTGTGGGGCTTGATCGTCGCCGGCGTGGGCGGCACGGGCGTCATCACCATCGGCCAGTTGCTGGGCATGGCCGCGCATCTGGAGGGCAAGGGCATCGTCACGCAAGATGCCGCCGGTCTGGCGCAAAAAGGCGGCAGCACCTGGAGCCACGTGCTCATCGCCCCGAGCCAGCACGACATCCGCACCACGCGCGTGGGCACGGCCGCAGCCGATCTGGTGCTGGCCTGCGACCCCATCGTCGGCGCCCACAAGGAAACGCTGCTGCGCATGCGCGCAGGCCGCACGCAGGTGGCCCTCAACGGCCACACCGCGCCGACGGCCGCTTTCGTCAAGGACGGCGGCTGGGCCAGCCCGGGCAGTGCCTGTCAGGCGCAGATGCAGCAAGCGGTGGGCGCGCCTGCCGTGGCCGCCTTTGACATGGACAGCGCAGCCGTCAAACTCATGGGCGACAGCCTGTACGCCAACCCCATGCTGCTGGGCTTTGCCTGGCAAAAGGGCTGGGTCCCGCTGGAGCTGGCCTCGATCCTGCGCGCCATCGAGCTCAACGAGGTCGCCATTGACCAAAACAAGGCCGCCTTCACCTGGGGCCGGCGTGCCGCCCACGATGGCGCCGGCGTGCAGCGCCTGCTTGCGCCCGCGCAGGTCATCAGCCTTCCGGCGCGGCGCCAGAGCCTGGACGAGCTGGTCGAGCGGCGCAGCGAGTTCCTCACCGCCTACCAGGACGCGGCCTATGCCGCCCGCTACCGGTCGCTGGTCGAGCGGGTGCGGCGCGCCGAACTGTCGGTCTCGGGCCGCAGCGAGCTGGCCGAGGCGGTGGCGCGCAACCTCTTTAAGCTGATGGCCTACAAGGACGAGTACGAGGTGGCGCGGCTGCACACCGACGCCGCGTTTGCGCAAAAGATCCAGAGCCTGTTTGAGGGCGATTACAAGGTCAGCTACCACCTGGCGCCGCCTTTGCTGGCGCGCAAGGATGCCAAGGGGCACCTGATCAAGCGCCGTTATGGCGCCTGGATGCGCAGCGCCTTTGCGCTGATCGCACGCCTCAAAGGTTTGCGCGGCACGGCCTTCGATGTGTTTGGCTACACCGACGAGCGCCGCAGCGAGCGCGCGCTGATCGGCCAGTACTGCGACAGCGTTGAAGAGCTGATCGTCGCACTGAGCCCGGCCAGCCTCGAGGCGGCCATCGAGGTGGCCCGCATCGCCGAGCAGATCAAGGGCTACGGCCACGTCAAGGAGCGCAACCTGCAGGCCGCGCAAGTGCAATGGCAAGCCCGACTGCAAGCGTTTCGGGCGATGGCCCGTCAAGGCCAGCAGCAAGCGGCCTGAGGGCAGACCCCATCAAGGCCCGATCAAGGCCCCATCGTGCCGAGGGCGGCGCTCCCACGGGCTAGGGCTGACGCTTACAGCTGCCCGCTGGCCAGCTTGATGGTCTGCTCGTCCAATCCGAGGGCTGACAACACCTCATGCGTGTGTTGCCCCAGGGTGGGGATTTCCGGTTGAACCTGGCCCGGTTCATGGCGGAACTTGATCGGGATGCCCAGTTCGGTGACGCGGCCGCCGCCAAAGCCCTGCTGTTCAAAGTCAAGGCGCATCTGCCGGGCCTGTACCTGCGGCATCGACAAGGCTTGCTTGAGGCTGCGCACCGGTGCCCAGCACACGTCCAGCGGGGTCAGGAAGGCCTCCCACTGGGGCAAGGTTTTCTCCATGAATGTGGCGCTCAAAAAGTCCTGCACCGGGTCCTGGCCGCGGCCGGGCGGCAATTTGCACAGCTCCAGCAGATCGGGGCGGCCGAGCGCCGTCAACAGGTTGCGGGCAAATTTGAGCTCGCTGCCGCCGAGTGTCAAAAACTGACCGTCTGCGCATCGGTAGATTTGATAGAAGGCGCTGCCTCCAAAGCCCCGCTCGCTGCGCAGCTCGAGCTCGCGGTCCTCGCCAAACACGGGGCCCACCACGTTGACGAGCCAGCTCATCAAGGCATCTTGCATCGAGATGTCGATGTAGTCACCCTGGCCTGTGGATTGACATCGCACCAGCGCCATCAGCACCCCATTCATGGCCATCAGCGATGCGGCCATGTCAGCTGCGGGGATGCCCGGCAGGGCCGGCCTGCCGTCGGGTCCGCAGTTGAGGCTGACCACGCCCGATTCGGCCTGTATGCTCAAGTCGTGAGCCGGCCGCTGCGCCATCGGGCCGTCTTGGCCATAGGCGGCCACCGACACATACACAATGCGCGGGTTGACCGCTTTGACCGCGTCATAGCCTATGCCCAGGCGCTGCACCACGCCGGGCCGAAAGGCCTCGACCACCACGTCGGCGGTTTGCGCGAGCTTCATGAAGGCCGCCACGCCCTCGGGCGACTTCAAGTTGAGCACGATGCTTTTTTTGCCGCGGTGCGTGTTGCGAAACCAGACGCTGGCACCGGCCTGGCGAGCGCCGATGGTTCGGGTCGGCTCGCCTTCCTGCGATTCGATGCGGATCACCTCGGCGCCGTGGTCACCCATCATCATCGTGAAATGGGGGCCGGGCAAAAACTGCGACAGGTCGAGCACCCGAAGGCCTTGCAGCTTCATATCGCGCCCTCTTGCTTGAGCTGCGAAATCTCATCGGCAGACCAACCCATGTCGCCGAGCAGTTGCGTCGTGTCCGCGCCCAAGGCCGAGCAAGCGCTGCCCTTGGGGCGCTGTCCGTCGATGCGGATGGGCGAGGCCACCAGCTTTTGCTGTGGCGCCTGGGGGTGGGGCACGGCCTCGACCATTCCTTGACTCAGGGCGAAGGGCTGGCTGAGCGCTTGTGCCAAATTGAGCACCGGGGCGACCGGCAGCTTGCCCGCAAAGAGCGCCATCCAGTCGGCCACGGTCTTGTGCTTGAACACGCCTTCGAGTTCAGTCGTCATCTCCAGGCGATGCCGGCGGCGGCTGGCGGCGTCGACAAAGCGGGGGTCGTCCAGCCATTGCGGCTTGCCCACGCCCTCGGCCAGAGTGCGCCAAAACTTGGGCGTCATGCACATCACAAACAGCCAGCCGTCGGCGCAGGGCACCAACTCGCAAGGCACGGTCGAGGGATGGGCCGATCGGGGCATGCGCTCGATGCTGTGCCCCTCGTTGAGAAACCAGGCGGCCGGATAGTTCAATTGCGCCAGCGCGACGTCAAACAAACTGATGTCGATGTCGCAGCCTTTGCCGTGACGCTGAGCGCCCCACACCCC
>JBILGP010000178.1:0-4910 GCA_044350985.1 Polaromonas sp.
GTGCAGGCCCTCGCGGCTTTCGATGCGGGTGTCGGCGTCGGCCAGCACGTAGAGCACGCCGCCTCGGGCGCGCACCTCCTGCATATTGCTCTTGAGCTTTTCGAGCAGGCTGTCGTTGGGTGCGACCGTGACCACTGGCATGGCGCTGGTGACCAGGGCCAGCGGGCCGTGCTTGAGCTCGCCGGCCGGGTAGGCCTCGGCGTGGATGTAGCTGATCTCTTTGAGCTTGAGCGCGCCTTCCAGGGCAATCGGGTAGTGCAGACCGCGACCGAGAAAAAGCGCGTTTTCCATTTTGGCGAAGTCTTCGGCCCAGGCGATCACCTGGGGCTCGAGCGCCAGCACGGCTTGCAGGGCCGCCGGCAGGTGACGCATGGCCTTGAGGTGGCCCGCTTCCTGTGCCTCACTGAGGCGACCTCGGGTCTGGGCCAGGGCCAGGGTGAGCAAAAACAGGCCCGCCAACTGGGTGGTGAAGGCCTTGGTCGAGGCCACGCCGATTTCTACGCCGGCGCGGGTGATGTAGGCCAGCTTGCATTCACGCACCATGGCCGAGGTGGCCACATTGCAAATGGTCAGCGTGTGCGCCATGCCCAGGCTTTGCGCGTGGCGCAGCGCGGCCAGGGTGTCGGCGGTCTCGCCGCTTTGGCTGATGGTCACCACCAGGGTGCGGGCATTGGGCACGCTGGTGCGGTAGCGGTATTCGCTGGCCACTTCGACTTGCGTGGGAATCTGGGCGATGTCTTCGAGCCAGTACTTGGCCACGCAGCCGCTGTAGTAGCTGGTGCCGCAAGCCAGAATGAGGACCGAATCGACCTCTTTGAAGGTGCGGTAGGCGCCGTCGCCAAACAGCTCAGGCGTGATGCCCTGCACGCCTTCGAGCGTCTCGGCAATTGCACGCGGTTGCTCGAAGATCTCTTTTTGCATGTAGTGCCGGTAGGGGCCCAGCTCGGCCGCGCCGCTGTGCGCCTGCACCGTGCGCACCGGCCGCTGCACCGGCCGGCCCTGGCGCTCGCGCACCGAGTACTTGCCCGCTTGCAGGTCGACCAGATCGCCTTCTTCGAGGTAGACGATCTGGTCGGTCACGCCGGCCAGAGCCATGGCGTCGCTGGCCAGAAAATGCTCGCCGCCCTGGCCCACGCCAAGGATCAGCGGCGAGCCCGCGCGTGCACCGACCACGCGCTGCGGCTCGTCTTTGCAAAAAGCGGCAATCGCATAGGCGCCCTGGAGCTGGCCGACCGCCGCCCTGAAGGCCTCGAACAGATCGCCCTCGTAGAGGCTGTCGATCAGGTGGACGATGACCTCGGTGTCGGTCTGGCTCTGAAACACATAGCCGCGGGCGGTGAGCTGGGCGCGCAGCTCTTCGTGGTTTTCAATGATGCCGTTGTGCACCAGCGCCACCCGGCCTGCTCGGCCGGCATCCTCGCCGGTGCCGTGGCTGAAGTGCGGATGGGCGTTGACCACGGCCGGCGCGCCATGCGTGGCCCACCGGGTGTGGGCGATGCCGGTCTGACCCTGTAGTCCATCGGCTTGCACTTGGCTGCCCAGTTCGGCCACACGCGAGACACTGCGCGCCCGCTTGAGTCCGCCGTCGTGCACCGCCACGCCGCAGGAGTCGTAGCCTCGGTACTCGAGCCTTTGCAGGCCCTGCACAAGTATGGGGACGATGTTGCGGCCCGAGACCGCTGCGACGATACCGCACATGGTTCAACCTCCGGGAGAAGCCCGCGATGGTATGCGGTCTGAAAAGAAATAAAATTCTTTATCTTTGACTAATATGCAATAAAATTTTGTATAGCTCTGATTTCCGTTATTTATTTCCCTATAAACTGTTTTATGAAAGAAATATCGATAGATAAAATCGACTTGGGTCTGCTCGATGCGCTGCAGCGCGACGCCGCGCGAAGCAACCAGGACCTGGCAGCGGCTCTGGGCATTTCTGCAGCAACATGCCTGAGGCGGATTCGGCGTTTGCGCGACGGCGGCCTGATCGAGCACCAGATGGCGGTGCTGGGCAGCGACCGCCTGGCCCGCGTGATCGGCCACGGCCTGAGCGCGGTGGTCGAGGTCACGCTCGAGCAGCAGGGCGATGAATATGCGCGCGCCTTCGAGGCCAAGGTGGTGGCCGACGACGCGGTGCAACAGTGCTACCGGGTCACGCCCGGCCCGGATTTCGTGCTCATCGTTCGTGTCTCGGACATGCCGGCCTACGCCGCACTGGCGCAGCGGCTGTTCACAGCCGATGCCAATGTGCGCAACGTCAAGGCTTTTTTCAGCATGCACCGCGCCAAGTTCCGCCCCCTGGAGCCGCTGCCGCTGGGCTGAGGCGGCAGGCCCACGCGAGGCCCAATCGCGCCGAGGGCGGCGCTCCCACGAGGCAGAAAGGGCCTCGTATGACGCTGTAGGAGCCGCGCCCTCGCGGCGATGGGGGTTGCAGGGGGCGGCGGCGGTCGATGCCATGCCCAATCGCGCCGAGGGCGGCGCTCCCACACCCACCAACAGTGGCCCAGGCCTCTTGTAGGAGCCGCGCCCTCGCGGCGATGGGGTTGCAGGGGACGGCGGCGGTCGATGCCATGCCCAATCGCGCCCAGGGCGGCGCTCCCACACCCATCAACAGTGCCCAGGCCTCTTGTAGGAGCCGCGCCCTCGCGGCGATGGGGGTTGCTGCAGCCCTCGGCCAGCTTACTGCTTCTTGCGCGGCCTTTGCCAGTTGGCCACCGAGACCTGCTTGCCCCGCGCCACGCTCAAGGCGCCTGGCGCTGTGTCCTTGGTGATGGTCGAGCCGCCGCCTATCGTGCCGCCCGCGCCCAGCGTGACCGGCGCGACCAGCACGCAGTTACTGCCCACGTGCACATCGGCCTCGATCACGGTGCGGTGTTTGTTGGCGCCATCGTAATTGGCGGTGATGCTGCCGGCACCGTAGTTGACGCGCTCGCCCACGGTGGCATCGCCCAGATAGGCCAGGTGGTTGGCCTTGGCGCCAGCGGCCAAGCTGGAGTTCTTGACCTCCACAAAGTTGCCGATGTGCACCTGCGCGCCCAGCTTGGCGCCGGGGCGCAGCCGCGCAAACGGACCCACCAGCGCGCCCGGACCCACTTGCACGCCGGCTTGCTCGCCATCGATATGCGTGTAGGGATGGATCACCGCGCCTTCGGCAATCTGGGCGTTGGCGATCACGCAGTGCGCGCCGATGCGCACGCCCGCGCCAAGCTCAACCCGGCCTTCAAACACGCAGCCCACATCGATCTCGACGTCCGGGCCGCACAGCAGTTGCCCACGCAGGTCAAAGCGGGCCGGGTCGGCCAGCCGGGTGCCCTGCTCCATCAGCGCCCGGGCCTGGCGCAGCTGAAAGGTGCGCTCGAGCTCGGCCAGTTGCAGCGGGCTGTTGATGCCGGCGACTTGGGCCGCATCGGTGATGCGATGCGCCAGCACCGGCACGCCGTCGGCCACCGCAAATTTCACGACATCGGTCAGGTAGTACTCGCCCTGGGCATTTTTGTTGTCCAGCCGCGCCAGCCAGCTTCTGAGCTGCCGGGTGGGAACGGCCATGATGCCGCTGTAGATTTCGGTGATGCGCCGCTGCTCATCGCTGGCGTCCTTGTGCTCGACGATGGCCTGCACCACCTCGCCCTCGCGCACGATGCGGCCGTAGCCGCTGGGGTCGGGCAGCTCCAGCGTCAGCAGCGCCAGGTGCTGTCCCGCGCAGGCGCCAATCAGGGCCTGCAAGGTCTGGGCCTGTGTCAGTGGCACGTCGCCCGACAGGATGAGCGTCACACCGTCATCGGCCAGCAAGGGCAGCGCCTGCTGTACGGCATGGCCCGTGCCCAACTGGGGCTCCTGCCGCGCGAAATCGAGTGTCAAACTCTGTAGCGGCCAGCTTTGGACTTGCGCTTGCACCTGCTCGGCCTGATGGCCGACGATGACCACCGCCCGCCGAGCCGATAACTGTATGGCGGTGTCAAGCACGTGGCGCAGCAAAGCGCGACCTCCCAATTGGTGCAACACTTTGGGTCGGGCGCTTTTCATGCGCGTGCCCTTGCCCGCGGCCATGACCACCACATCCACAGGCGCTGCATCTGCAGCAAAGTTTGAAGTTGCCATGCCGTCTTCCATCCGATCGCATCTGCTCAATTGCTGGCGGATTATCTTCGCTGGCCTCGTGCTGGCCCTGTTGGGCGCCTGCAGCACCACCAAGTTCGCCTACACCAACGGCCATGAGCTGGCCTGGTGGTGGCTGAGCGACTACATCGATGTGCAGGGCGAAGACCGGGCCACCTTGCGCCGGGCGGTGCACCAAGCGCATGACTGGCACCGGCGCGAACAGCTTGCCAGCTACGTCGAGCTGCTGCAGCGCTGGCAGCCCCAGTTTGCTGGCGATTTGCCCAGCGAGAGCGCCTGCCGCCTGGTCGACGAGGTGATGGGGCGCGCGGTCGAGCTGCCGGGCCTGGTGCAGGCCCTCGATGCGCCCGCGCTGCAACTGCTGGCCCGCCTCAGCCCGCGCCAGCTCGCCGAAATGGAGCGCCAGTTTGCCAAGAGCAACCGCAAGTTCCGCGACAAGTACATTGAGGTGTCGGCCCAGGAGCTGCTGGATGCCCGTGTGGACGCAGGGATGTCGAGGGCGCAGTGGATCTACGGCAGCCTGGGGCGCCAACAAGAGCAGGCCTTGCGCAGTGCCCTGATCGCAGCCCCGTGGGATACGCGCGAGTCTTACGGCTGGCGGCTGCGGCGGCAGCAAGATGTGCTGCAAACGCTGCGCGAGCTCAGCCAGAGCCAAGCCAGCCCCGAGGTTGCCCGCAGCACTTTGCGCGCCTTGCTCTCGCGCATGATCGATCCGCAAGAGCCGGTCGAGCGAGCGCGAGTGCTGGGCATGCGTCAGCAAAGTTGCCAGGTGATGGCCCAGCTGCATGCCAGCACCA
>JBILGP010000005.1:0-15517 GCA_044350985.1 Polaromonas sp.
GCGATGCCGAACTTGTTGTCTTTCAGGCCGGTGGAAATATAGGGGTGCGTCTTGGCATCGACATTGGGATTGACGCGCAGGCTCACCGGCGCGACGCGCCCCAGTTCGCTGGCCACACCATGCAGCACGTCGAGCTCCGATTCGCTCTCGACGTTGAAGCAGCCGATGCCCGCCCTCAGCGCCTGTGCCATTTCGGCGCGGGTCTTGCCCACACCCGAGAAGATCACTTTGGCCGGATCGCCGCCGGCGGCCAGCACCCGCTCGAGCTCGCCACCGGAGACGATGTCAAAGCCACAACCGGCGCGGGCAAAAAGTTGCAGGACAGCCAAACTGGAGTTGGCCTTCATGGCATAGCAGATCTGCGCCTTGCGGCCGGCCAGTCCCCTTTGGTAGGCCGCCAGCGCAGACAGCATGGCCGCTTTGGAGTAGACGAACAAGGGCGTGCCCCAGCGGGCGGCCAGATCGGCCAGCGCCACCTCCTCCATCATGAGCTGCTGGCCGCGACGGTGCAAAAAGGGCTGTCCAGGCAGGCTGTCCGCGTCAGATGTCGTGTTCATTTATCGGGCCGCCGGGTTGGCTGCGCTGCCAGGGCTGGCCGGCTTTTGCGGCGCGCTCTGGGTTTTGGATTTCTCGCTGGGCAGGCTCAAGGGCCCCTTTTGTCCGCAGCCGCCGAGGGCGCTGCCGATCAGCAGCGCACCTGCGATGCGTTGCATGCCTAAAATTGCCTGGCGTTTATCAACCATGATGCAAGCATTGTAATGACCGACCTTCAATACCTGGACCTGGCAGAGGCATTGCTTGGGGCGCTTGAGACGGCGTGCGACCGCATCAACGACGAGAGCGATGCCGACATCGACAATCAGCGCACCGGCGGCATGGTCACCCTGACCTTTGCCAATCGCAGCCAGATCATTGTCAACCTGCAAAAGCCGCTGCACGAGGTCTGGATGGCCGCCGCTTCAGGCGGCTTTCATTACAAGTACGTCGCTGGTCAATGGTCGGACACCAAGGACGGCAGCGAGTTTTTTGCAACGCTCAGCCGCTGCGCCAGCGAGCAAAGCGGGCTGGCCTTGCAATTTTTTGCCTGAGGCCGAAGCTGTCGGGCGCAGCCCCACTCACGGTCGAACCGCATTGGGGCCGCCGCGCCTGTCGTCTGATGGCGCGGGCGGTGCCGTGACGGCCGCAGGCTCGGAATCGAGCGCGCGTCCATCCACGCCCAGGCTGGTCACGCCATTGCCGCGGGCGAATTCCTCGTAGTACCACTCGCCGCCGATCTGGACCACGCCCGGGGGCACGGGCAACTCGTTGACCGGCACCGATTTGAGCGCATGCTCCATGAAGCCGATCCACACCGGCAGGCTCAGCCCGCCCCCGGTTTCCCGGTCGCCAAGCTTGCGCGGCTTGTCGTAGCCCATCCACACGCCTGCCACCACGGTGGGCTGGTAGCCGACAAACCAGGTGTCGATCGAATCATTGGTGGTGCCGGTTTTGCCAAACAGGTCACTTCGCTTGAGCTGCGCCTGGGCCCGGGCAGCGGTACCCGAGCGGGTGATTTCCTGCAGCAGGCTCGACATCAGGTAGGCGTTGCGTGCCTCGATGACCCGTTGGCTCTCGTCGGCCACCGGCGTGGGCGGCTCGACCAGCACCTTGCCCTGTTGGTCGGTGATGCGTGTGATCAGGTAAGGATTGACCCGCATCCCGCCATTGGCAAAGACCGCGTAGCCGGCGACCATCTGCATCGGAGTGACCGCGCCTGCGCCCAGAGCCATCGACAAATAGGGTGGATTTTTTTCCGGATCAAAACCAAAGCGCGTGATCCATTCGTGGGCGTTTTGTGTGCCCACGCTTTGCAACACCCGGATGGAGACCATGTTCTTGGACTTCTTGAGCGCGGTGCGCAGCGACATCTGGCCTTCAAATTGCCCGTCGTAATTCTTCGGGGTCCAGGGCGTGCCGCCGTTTTCGCTGGCCTCGACCGTCACCTGCGTGTCGCTGACGATGGTGGCGCCGCTCAGACCTTTTTGCAGGGCGGCCGAATAAACGAAAGGCTTGAAGCTCGAGCCCGGCTGCCGCCAGGCCTGGGTCACGTGGTTGAATTTGTTCTTGCCAAAGTCAAAGCCGCCGACCAGCGCCCGGATGGCACCGTCGCGCGGGTCCATGGCCACCAGTGCGCCCTCGACCTCGGGCAGTTGCGTGATCTCCCAGCGGCCCTCGGTGGACCTGAGCACCCGAATCACCGCACCTCTGCGGATTGCAATTTGTGGCGGGGCCTTGGCCGCCAGGCCCGATTGCACCGCTTTGAGGCCCTCGCCGGTGATCTCAATCGTCTCGCCGTTGCTGCGAATGGCGACCACCTTGCGGGCGCCGGCCTCGAGCACGACGGCCGACATCACGTCGCCGTTGTCGGGGTGGTCGGCCAAGACGTCGTCGATCGCGTCCTCGGCCTCTTTGGGATTGGCCGGGATATCGATGAATTTCTCGGGGCCGCGGTAAATCTGGCGCCGCTCATAGTCCATGATGCCCTTGCGCAGGGCCCGGTAGGCGGCCGTTTGGTCGCCGGCCCTGACCGTGGTGTAGACGTTCAGGCCCCGGGTGTAGGTCTCGGCGCCATACTGGCTGAAAACCAGCTGCCTGACCGTCTCTGCGATGAATTCGGCGTGCACCCGGCCTGGGTCGTTGCTGCTGCGCACCTTGACGTCTTGTTTTTTTGCAGCGAGCGCCTGCGCCGGCGTGATGAAGCCGTTTTCTTCCATCCGCTCGATGATGTGCAATTGGCGGGCGCGGGCCCGTTTGGGGTTGGCCACCGGGTTGAAGGCCGATGGCGCTTTGGGCAGGCCCGCCAGCATGGCCGCCTCGGCGATGCTGATGTCCTTGAGGGGCTTGCCGAAGTAGGTCTCTGAGGCCGCGGCAAAGCCGTAGGCTCGCTGGCCCAGGAAGATCTGGTTCATGTAGATTTCCAGAATCTGATCCTTGGTGAGCAAATGCTCGAGCTTGAAGGTCAGCAAGATCTCGTAGATCTTGCGCGTGTAGCTTTTCTCGGCGCTTAGGTACACATTGCGCGCCACCTGCATGGTGATGGTCGAGGCACCCTGGCTTTTGAAGCTGCGCACATTGGCCAGTCCTGCGCGGATCACGCCCAGATAGTCGACGCCACCGTGCTGGAAAAACCGCGCATCTTCGATAGCCAGCACCGCATCTTTCATGACCTGCGGAATCTCTTGAATCGGGGTGAAGCTGCGTCGCTCTTCGCCAAACTCGCCAATCAGCACCTTGTCAATCGAGTAGATGCGCAGCGGCAGTTTGGGACGGTACTCGGCCAGATCGGA
Organism: Polaromonas sp.; assembly: GCA_044350985.1. Lineage (GTDB taxonomy): Bacteria > Pseudomonadota > Gammaproteobacteria > Burkholderiales > Burkholderiaceae_C > Polaromonas. The sequence goes on from JBILGP010000005.1 coordinate 3,327, forward strand.
GATGTCGGGCAAGTTGGGGTAGGCCATGGCCAGCGCGATGGCCACGACGATCAGCAAGCCGGCCGCGGCCGCACTGAGAAGGCCCACCGTCCACAGCGTCAGGCGCCAAAGCATTCGTCCCAGCGGGTGGCTGTCGTGGGTGTTGGAGTCGGCAGTTGCTTTGGGTGTTGCCATGTGGGGTCGGGCGCAGAAATGCCCGCACCGATCTCGATTATAGAAATCGCTCTAGTGGCGCCTGGCTCGGCGGGCTCCTGAGGGCTGGTCGCGCAACAGGCGCTACACGCTTTACCTGATTTAACCAGACCCCGGCGGTCTCTCGATAGCCTTTAGCTTCGTGTAAGTGGCGCATCGCTGCGCTGCTGCGGGGTGTCGCTGGCTGGGAGCTGATGACTTATGCCCTTTGCATTTTCCACCGCTGCTGCTCAGGCCGGCGCCGATCAAGCGGTCGCTGGTCTCCATATGGGGCACGACCAGGCCCGTCTGGTGGTGCTGGCGCGAGTCGGCCGCAGCTGGCGGCTCGAGCAGTGCCAGCAATGGCCTTTGGAGCCAGGCTGGCTGCAGGGCGGGCGCATCAGCGATTTCCTGCCGCTGGCCGACACGCTGCAGCAGCAACTGGCCGAGACCGGCATCGAGCGCCTGGCCATGGCCCTGCCTGCTGAAGCTTGCGCCAGCGCGGTGCTAGAGCCGCCAGCCGGTTTGAGTCGGTTGCGCCCGCGCCTGTGGCTGCAGCAGCAGGCTGCTGCTCTGTTGCAAAGACCTCCGCCCGAGTTGACCTGGAGCGCCCATGCCCTGCCTGGGCGCCCGCTGCGCTGGCGTCTGGTGTGTGCCCCGCTCGATCTGGTGCAAGACTGGATGGGCTTGGCTGAAGCGGCCCAGTGCGAACTGGTGCGTCTGGACGAGGTGCATCAGGCCAGCTGGCAGTCGCTTGCGCGCTGGTATGGCGACGCGCCGGAGTCGACGCTGCTGCTGCAGGTCGGCGCAGCCAGTGTGCAAGCCTTGCACTGGCGGGGCGATCAATGGCATTGGCTGTGGCGGGAGCAAGCCGATGCGCAGCTTGTGTTTGAGCGTTGCCTGCGGGCGGCCAGCGGCGCAAGTCCGTTGGCTCTGATCGGCGAGAGTCCTTTGGCCCAAGATCTGCGTGCGCAGTTCAACGCAGACGGGCGATCTGTGCTTCGGCCTTTGCCGACTCAGTCGCCCTCCTGGGCTGCAGGTGGGCCTCTCGATCGCCTGGACGATGGCTTCTGGCCGGCTTTAGGGCTCGCTTGCCCGCCGCATTTGGCATGAGAGGCACAGCAGTCCCAGATTTCGACCTGCTGCCGCCCACGGTGCGGCGGCGGTTCGGCTGGCGTCGCCGTCGTGCGAGCTTGGCGCTGGCCTTTCTTTGCGGTGCGGCGATCGCCTGGCTTGGGATGACCGACCTGCGCCAGCAGCTTGAGCGGTCCGCGCTCGAGATCGCGCGAACGCAAAGCGAGCTCGAACCACTGCGGGCTGAGCGGGTCGCACTCGAGCAGGTTTTGGAGGCACGTCAGCGTGAGCAGGCGCAGCGCTTGCTGCACGAGCAGCAGCAGGCTCGGTGGGGCCAGGCCGCGCAGACCTTGCGCGCGGTGGCCCAGCCGCTTGGCCCAGTGCCCGGCTCTCAACTGCTGGAGCTGCGGCTCGATGAACAGGGCCTGCAACTGGTCGGCCAAATTGCGCCGCAACGGATGCAGGCCTGGCTGGAGGGGGTGCGCCAGCGGTCGCCTTCTTGGGGCGAGCCCGAATTGATCGAAATTGCGCCGCCTGTCCGCAGCGCTTTGACGGCGGTTGAGCCTCCCGATCTGCTGCGCTTCGTGGCGCGCTTCGCACCCGCTGAAGACTCCGCCGTTGGTGGTGCGCAACCATGAAGATCGCGCTGCGATGGCCGCACCGGCGACATGCGTTGCCCAGGGTTTCGGCACGCCCCGGTCCTGCCACCGCGTGGCCGCTGGCCTGCGCGCTGGCTGCGGGGGTCGGCACGCCTCTGGCCCTGCTGGGCCCAGATCTGCAAAAGCAATTGCAAGAGCAGGACCTGCGCATGGCTGAGTTGGCCCGCACGCGCGCAGCCGCACTCAGTGGCCTCGATGTGGTGCGTACCCAGGTCCAGGGCGCTGCGGGGCAGCCGACCGGCTTGCCCAGACCTGCGGACGCAGCCCAGGTGCAGTCCGATCGGCTGATGCTGCACCGCGTCGCCCTGCAGCACGGTCTGCGTGTGCAGGTGCTCAAAGCCCGCATGGGCACACCACCGGGGACGCTCACCCGGCCGGTGTCGGCACGGCAGGCGCTAAGTGTCGAGTTCACCGGCAGCGTTGAGGCCGCCAGCGGTTATCTGACGGCGCTGGGCCGTGTGGGCCCTCCCTGGAGCCTGCAACGGCTCGAGGTGCTTGCGGGCGCCGGGAATCAGCACCGGTTGGTGATGCAACTCGAGCCCCTGGCCCTGGGGAGTTTGAGCGCAGCGCCTTGGGTGCATGCGCGCATGGGGCCTGCGCAAGCCTTGCACGATCCATTTGCTGCGGTGCCAGTGCCGCCCGTGCCCGCTGTGGTGTCTGCCGAGCCAGTAGCCAGGTCACCCGTCGAGCCGCCCTTGGTGGTTGCCGAGCCTGTTGGCCCTGCGCCCATGCCGGCCCATTGGCAAGCCGAGCTCAAGCGCGAGCGTCAGCCGCTCGAGGCTTTTGCGCTGCGCGACCTTTTCTTTACGGGCACGCTGCGCCAGGGCCCCAACTGGTTGGCCTTGGTGCGCGCTGGTGGCGTCATTCACACGCTGCGGATGGGCGAGTATGTCGGACCCGATTTAGGTCTGGTGCGCTCGGTCGACGAGGAGGGGCTCGATCTGCGCGAAATCGGGCGCGACAACAGCGGCCAGTGGGTCGAGTTGCCGCGCCGCTGGCGTGTTGGGGTCAGCCCATGAGGACCACCGCGCTCGCCCTGACTGCGTTGATCACTGGGCAGGCTGAGCCGCAGACCCCGACCCAGACTCAGACCCATTCGTCCGCAGCCGCGGCTGGCAAAACCTACCAGGGTCAGGCGCTGTCCCTAAACTTTCAGTCCGTTGAGGTGCGCAGCCTGCTGCAGTTGTTGGCCCATTTCAGTGGCTTTAACATCATCGTCTCCGATGGCGTGGTCGGCAGCACGAGTTTGCGCGTGCGCGACCTGCCTTGGGATCAGGTGCTCGACATCATCGTGCAAAGCCGTAACCTGGTCATGCGACACGACGGTCCGGTGATTTGGGTCAGCACCCGCGCCGAGCAGGCGGCGCGTCAGCGGCAGGAGCTAGAGGGTCAGCAAAGCCTGCAGACCGTCGAGCCGGTGCTGACCGAGTCGTTTCGGCTCAAGTACGCGCGCGCCGATGAGCTCTCGCGCCAACTGCAGTCGGGCCCTGCGGCCGGTCGCCTGCTGTCTGCGCGCGGCAGCGTGATCGCGGAGGTTCGCACCAATCAGCTGTTCGTCACCGATGTGGCCAGTCGCATCGCCATGGTGCGCGCCATGGTCGATCAGCTTGACATACCGGTGCGGCAGGTGCTCATCGAAGCTCGCATTGTTGAGACGAGTGACTCCTTTGGCCGATCGCTGGGCGCACGCCTGGGAGGACGCGTGGCCGGCAACCCGCCCAACGCCGGCCAATCGGGCCTGTCGGGTGGTCAGGCCGGTGGCGGCTACATTGCGCCACGCCTGCCGGCCACTGGGGATCCGGTTATGGGTCGTGACTTTGGCATTGCCGGTGGGGACATGATCAACTTGCCGGCCTTGCCCCAGGGCGGGCAGCAGGCTGCTGCCTTTGCGCTGTCTTTGTTCAACGCCTCGTTCACGCGAGTGATCAACTTGGAGATATCGGCGCTGGAGGCCGACGGCAAGGGCAAGGTGGTGGCCAGCCCGCGCATTGTGACGGCCGATCAGGTCAAGGCCATCATCGAGCAGGGCACGGAGCTGCCCTACCAGCAGGCAGCCGGCAATGGCGCAACGTCGCTGACCTTTCGCAAGGCCAATCTCAAATTGGAAGTCACACCGCAGATTGCGCCTGACGGCCGCATCATCCTGAATGTGGATGTCAGCAAAGACAGCGTCGGGCGTTTTACCCCCAGTGGTTTTGCCATCGACACCAAGCGCGTGCAGACCCAGGTTCGGGTCGACAACGGGGGCACCTTGATGATCGGTGGCATCTTCGAGACCAGCGAGCGCGAGGACAAAGCCGGCGTGCCTGTGCTGAGCAAGGTGCCGGGCCTGGGCGTTTTGTTTCGCAACACGACCCGATCGGTGAGCAAGAACGAGCTACTGGTGTTTTTGACGCCGAAATTGTTGTCTGATGAGGCGCCGCCGGCTGCCCCCTGATTCATGCGCCCGCCAGCTACGTGGCTGCGCCGGGGTTACGGGCGTTTATCATGGCAGCTTTCATCTTGTTGGGTTGTCCTCTTGTCCGCCCCCACGCCCCTGATCGCCTGTGTCGGCCTGCCCGGTTCGGGCAAGTCGACCGTCGGTCGCCAACTCGCGCGTCGGCTGGGTTTGCGTTTTGTCGACTCCGATCAGGTGATCGAGCATCGTCTGGGTTGCTCGATTCGGGAGTTTTTCGAGCGCGAGGGCGAGCCGGCATTTCGTGATCTGGAGCAGCAGGTGATGGACGAGCTGACCCAAAGCGAATCGGGGGTGCTGTCGACCGGCGGTGGCGCGGTGCTGCGCGAATCGAACCGCCAGTGGCTGCAGCAGCGTACCGTGACCTTTTATCTGCATTCATCGCCCGAGGAGGTGTACAAGCGCCTGCGTCACGACCAAAACCGGCCCCTGCTGCAGGTGGCCGATCCCTTGGTGCGGCTGCGCGAGTTGTACAAGGCGCGCGACCCGCTTTACCGTGACAGCGCTCACTATGTGATCGAGACCGGACGGCCCTCGGTGGCCAGCTTGGTTAACATGATCATCATGCAGCTCGAGCTGGCCGGCGCCGGTGCGACAGCGCAGCCGCTTGCGCAAGTACGTCCTGCTGTCGGCACCTCGGTTTGAAGCCCATGTCCCATCCCCATCTCGCCGCCCAGCAGGTCCAGATTGATCTGGCCGAGCGCAGCTACCGCATCGAGATCGGCTCGGGCTTGCTCGGACAGCCGCAAAGCTACGAGGGCCTGCCGCGGGCGCACAGCGCACTCATCGTAACCAACACCACCGTGGCGCCCTTGTATGCGAGTGCCTTGCAGGCGGCCCTGCAGCACCACCACGAGCGCGTGCTGCTGCTGGCCTTGCCCGATGGAGAGCAGCACAAGGACTGGCAGCATTTGCAGGCGGTATTTGACACGCTGCTCGAGCACGGCTGCGACCGCAAGACCGTGCTGTATGCGCTCGGCGGGGGCGTTATCGGTGACATGACCGGTTTTGCGGCGGCGACCTTCATGCGCGGCGTGCCCTTCGTTCAGGTGCCCACCACCTTGCTCGCTCAGGTCGACTCCTCAGTCGGTGGCAAGACCGCGATCAATCACCCCTTGGGCAAGAACATGGTGGGCGCGTTCTATCAGCCGGTGCGCGTCATTTGCGACCTCGATGTGCTGGCCAGCTTGCCCGCGCCAGAGCTCAGCGCCGGCCTGGCCGAGGTCATCAAGTACGGACCGATTGCCGACATGGCGCTGCTCGACTGGATCGAGGCCAATTTGTCCGATCTGCTTGCGCGCCGTCCGTTGGCGCTGGCCCATGCGGTCAAACGCAGTTGCGAAATCAAAGCCCGTGTGGTGGGGGCCGATGAGCGCGAGGCCGGACTGCGGGCCATCCTCAATTTTGGGCACACCTTTGGCCACGCGATCGAGGCCGGCATGGGTTACGGCGCCTGGTTGCACGGCCAGGCGGTGGGCTGCGGCATGGTGATGGCGGCCTTGCTGTCGCAAAAACTCGGTCTGGTCGATGGCCTGTTCGTCGAGCGATTGCGGCGTTTGATCGAGGCCGCCGGACTGCCCGTTACTGGCCCTGTGCTCGATGCGGCCGATAACGCGGGGCGTTACCTGGCCTTGATGCGGCTGGACAAGAAGGCCGAGGCCGGGGAGATCAAGTTTGTGGTGATCGACGGGCCCGGGCGTGCGGCAGTCCGTGGCGCGCCCGATGCGTTGGTTCGCGAGGTCATCGATGCCTGCTGCCACCCGCGCTGAGTTGGGCTTGGCCGGCTGATGGCTGTGCCCGCTTACGCCAGCGACCCGGACCACAGCCGGGGGCGGCGCTACCGGGAGCTGCCTGCGCCGACGCGCTCACCGTTCCAGCGCGACCGCGACCGCATCGTCCACTCCAGTGCGTTTCGGCGCCTGGTCTACAAAACCCAGGTCTTCGTCAACCACGAAGGCGATCTGTTTCGCACCCGATTGACCCATTCTCTGGAGGTCGCGCAGATTGCCCGCTCGATCGCCAGACCCTTGGGCCTCAACGAGGATCTGGTCGAGGCCATTGCGCTGGCGCACGATCTGGGGCACACCCCGTTCGGCCATGCCGGCCAGGACGCATTGAACGCGTGCATGACCGACCACGGCGGCTTCGAACACAACCTGCAGAGCCTGCGTGTGGTCGACGAGCTCGAGCAGCGTTATCCGGACTTTGATGGGCTGAACCTGACCTTCGAGGCCCGCGAGGGCATTCTCAAGCACTGCTCCAGGCGCAACGCCGAACACCTGGAGCGCGTCGAGCCCGGTGGGGTGGGGCGGCGCTTTCTGGAGCGCAGCCAGCCCAGTCTGGAGGCCCAACTTTGCAACCTGGCCGACGCAATCGCGTACAACGCACACGATATCGACGATGGGCTGCGCTCGGGCCTGATCAGCTTCGAGCAGTTGCGCGAGCTCGAGTTGTTCGAGCGCCATCGCGGCCAAGCCTTGGCTGAGCATCCGGATCTGGCGCAGCCCCATCGCCTGCGCCGTCTGTTGCACGAGGCGATTCGGCGCATGCTCAGCCAGCAGATCTATGACGTCATCGAGGCCACCCGTGCCAATTTGGAGCGGTTTGGTCCAGACAGCGCCGATGCGGTGCGACAGTGTCCGCCCCTGGTGCGCTTTAGCCAGGAGATGCATCGCCAGTCGAGCGAGCTCAAGCATTTCCTCTTCACCCATCTGTACCGTCACGCAAGGGTCATGCAAACGACGGTTGCGGCGCAACAAGTGGTGCGCGAGCTTTTTGGCGCCTATCTGGGAGATCCATCGGCCATGCCGGCCGACCATGCCAACCGCAGCGACTTGCCGCGAGCGGTGGCCGATTACATCGCCGGCATGACCGATCGGTTTGCCGCGCGCGAGCATGAACGGCTGACCGGGCAGCGTCTGCTGTGAACGCTCCCGTGCACAGTTTGGCCAAGGCCTGGCTGGTCATTGCGGCCGCTGTCGTGGCCGCTTTGCATGTCGGGAAATTGCCCCCGGCTTTGCCCGCCTTGCAAGCCGACCTGGGCCTGACGCTCGTGCAGTCTGGTTTCCTGCTGTCGATGGTGCAAATGGCCGGCATGCTGACGGCCATTGTGGTGGGCTCTTTGTCCGATCGCTTGGGCCTCAAGCGGGCCATGATTGCGGGCATGCTCCTGTTGACGCTGGCCAGCGTGATCGGCAGCCGGGTGCACGATGCCGGCGCACTCATGGTGCTGCGGGCGCTCGAGGGCATGGGCTTCCTATGGGTTGCGCTGCCGGCGCCGGCCTTGCTGCGCCAGTTGGTGCCGCCCGAGCGCATGGCCCGGTTGCTCGGTGTGTGGAGTGCCTACACGCCCCTGGGTACCGCCCTGGCTTTGTTGGTCGGGCCCTTGTTCATCCCTTGGGCCGGCTGGTCCCTCTGGTGGGACTTGTTTGCGGCAATCAGCGCGGTGATGGTGCTTTGGCTGCACCGTGCTTTGCCCCCCGACGTGCCGTCCCGCGATGCGATGCCAGGGCTGGGTCGTGCCTTGGCGGCCACGCTGAGCCGACCGGGCCCCTGGCTGGTCGCCTCCATGTTTTGTGTTTATTCGGCGCAGTGGCTGGCAATGATGGGATTCCTGCCTTCGATTTATGCCCAGGCCGGGATATCGGGCGCTTTGCTGGGCGTACTCACGGCTGCTGCTGCGGCCGCCAATATCTTGGGCAATGTGGCCTCTGGGCGGCTGGTGCACGCCGGCTGCGCCGCGCATCGGCTTTTGTGGTCGGGTTACGCCGCCATGGCCTTGGGCAGTGCGCTTGCTTTTTCGAGCGCGACCGAGGGCTGGCCCTGGTTGAGATATGCAGGGGTGCTGCTGTTTTCAAGTGTCGGGGGGTTGGTGCCGGCCACCCTGTTTTCCCTCGCCGTGCGCCTGGCCCCGAACCAGCAAGAGATCGCCACGAGCGTTGGATGGGTGCAGCAGTGGTCGGCCATGGGGCAGTTTTTTGGCCCACCACTGGTCGCTTGGGTGGCCGTGCAGGCGGGCGGCTGGCAGTCGACGCATGCGGTGATGGGCGGCTTGTGCGCCCTTGGGGCGGCGTTGGCCTGGGTCACGTCCCGCCATTTGGCGCGTGGCAGGCAGACTGATTCTTGAGCCTGCCCATGAAAAAGGGCGCCAGTGGCGCCCCTGCTGTCGTTCGGTATCGGCTCGATTCAGCCGATTCGATCATTCCGGCTCGATCCTGGCTTCTCGGATCGCTTTGGCCCACTTGGCCGTCTCGACCTTGGTGCGCTCGGCCATGGCCTGGGGCGTACCGGGCGATGTCTCGAAGCCCAGAGCCGCAAAACGCTCAAGCAAATCCTTGTCGGCTGCTGCCGCATTGGCGGCTCGGTTGAGGCGGTTGATGACCTCGGGCGGTGTGCCGGCGGGAGCAAACAGTGCGAAGTAGGCGATCAACTCGTAGTCTTTCAGACCCAGGGCCTCATTGACTGTGGGCAGCTCCGGTATGGCCTTGGCCCGCTGCATCGAGGTCACGGCCAAGCCGCGTACCTTGCCCGCCTTGACCTGCGGCAGCATGACCGCGAAGTCGGCGGTGAACATATTGACCTGTCCACCGATCAGGTCGGTCATGGCCGCCGGCCCAGCCTTGTAGGGCACATGGGTCATCTGAATCGCAGCCATGCTGCCCAGCATTTCGCTGGAAACGCGCTGCGAGGCACTGGCGTGGGCGAAGGTGACCTGCCCGGGCCTGGATTTGGCCAGCGCCACGAAGTCGCGCAGGGTCTTGGCCGGCACATCGTTGTTGACGGCCACGATCAGCGGAACCGATCCCAAAAAGGCAATCGGCGCGAAGGCGGTGTCCTGGTCATAGGGCAACTTTTTCATCAGGCTCTTGAGCGCTGCATTGGTGCTGTTGGTGCCCACCAAGATGGTGTAACCATCGGGCGCCGACTTGGCCACTGCATCGGCGCCGAGCATGCCGCTGGCGCCGGCCCGGTTCTCCACCACGATGGTCTGACCCAGGTTCTCAGACATTTTTTGCGCAAACGCCCGCCCGATCTGGTCGGTGGCGCTGCCCGGTGCAAACGGAACGATGGCCTTGATCGGCTTGGTCGGGTAGGTCGCAGCAGCCGGTGCTTGAGCCTGCACCCAACCCGAGGCCAGCCCCAGCGTCAAGGCAAAGACGGCAGAAAGACGAAATCGCATAGGAACTCCAGAATGATGAATAAGCTTGATTGTGCTCATTTGAAAGTCCACGCCAGTCGGGATCTTCCCTGAACCCCCTCTCGACTGACTCTGATTGGAGTCCATTTAATTGGGGTCAGACCCCAATTAATCCTGATAATCGGGGTCAGACCCCAATTATTGGGCATCTCTTCCATAGATCACTGCCCTCCAGCGGCACACAAAGACCATGGCACGACGAGCTCGCTTGACCGTTCCCCACTATCCCCATCACGTGATCCAGCGAGGCAATGACAAGCAGGCGATCTTCAGAGATAACAAAGATCGTGAGCGCTTGCTATCGTTACTGTATGAGTATTCGACAAGTTCTAAAGTTGCGGTGCATGCCTACGTCTTGATGGACAACCACTTTCATTTGCTCATCACGCCCGATGACTCGGAGGGTCTGCCGAAGATGATGCAGGCGCTCGGACGTGCTTATGTCAGGTATTTCAATACGCGCCATGGCCGCACCGGCACCCTATGGGAGGGGCGCTATCGCAGCAGCTTGATCGACAGCGAGCAATATCTGCTTAGCTGCATGGCCTACATCGACCTCAACCCGGTACGCGCCGGCATGGTCACCGATCCCGCCCATCATCCATGGTCGAGCCATCGGCACCTGATTGGGCTGACCAGCGACAAATTGGTGACCCCTCATGCACTGTTTTGGAGTTTGGGCAACACCCCATTTGCCCGGGAGGCTGCCTATGCTCAGTTCGTTGCGGCCGGCGTGCCCGATCAGCGTCGATCCGAACTGACTCGCTCGCTGCTGACTGGCTGGGCCCTGGGCTCGCCTGATTTCCTCGCCAAGCTCGAGGCCAACACCCAGCGCCGCATGTTGCCGGCCAAGGCGGGTAGGCCTTTTGGTAGACGACCTCAAACCTGAGGTCGACCGGCCTTCCTAGGTCCGATCATGGGATTGAATTTGATCTGTCCCCAATTAAATCAAAATCGCGAGGGCCTCAGAATAATTCGACTCTGACCCCAATTAATTTGTTTGGCATTGTTGTTGCGACGGTTTATGCTCCGCGGTTCGATTTTTTGAAGATAAGGGTTTGCCATGAGTAGCGCCACCGAATTGGAGCTTGCCCAGAAGCTGGGTCTGTACAGCGCCGAGCATGAACACGATGCCTGTGGCGTGGGTTTTGTCGCGCACATCAAGGGGCACAAGAGCCACGCCATCGTGGAGCAAGCGCTCAAGATTCTGGAAAACCTGGACCATCGTGGGGCGGTGGGGGCCGATGCATTGATGGGCGATGGCGCCGGCATCCTGATTCAGATGCCCGACCAACTCTACCGCGAGGAAATGGCCCGCCAGGGCGTGAACCTGCCTGCCTTTGGCGAGTACGGCGTGGGCATGGTGTTTTTGCCCAAGGAGCACGCTTCGCGCATGGCCTGCGAGCAGGAGCTCGAGCGTGCCGTGCGGGCCGAGGGCCAGGTGCTGCTTGGTTGGCGCGATGTGCCGGTCAACCGCGATATGCCGATGTCGCCGACGGTGCGGGAAAAAGAGCCGGTCATGCGCCAGATCTTCATCGGCCGCGGCGCCGATGTGATTGTGCAAGATGCGCTCGAGCGCAAGCTCTACGTGATCCGCAAGACGGCCAGCGCCGCGATCCAGGCCCTGGGCCTCAAGCACAGCAACGAGTACTACATCCCCAGCATGTCCAGTCGGACCGTGGTCTACAAGGGCCTGTTGCTGGCCGATCAGGTGGGCACCTACTACCTCGACCTGCAGGATGCGCGCTGCGTCTCGGCCCTGGGTCTGGTGCACCAGCGCTTTTCAACCAACACCTTCCCCGAGTGGCCCCTGGCCCACCCTTACCGCTACGTCGCACACAACGGTGAGATCAACACGGTCAAGGGCAACTACAACTGGATGAAGGCGCGCGAGGGGGTGATGTCTTCGCCGGTGCTTGGCGCAGACCTGCAAAAGCTCTATCCGATCAGCTTTGCCGGGCAATCGGACACCGCCACGTTTGACAACTGCCTGGAGCTGCTCACCATGGCGGGCTACCCGATCAGCCAGGCGGTGATGATGATGATTCCCGAGCCCTGGGAGCAGCACACCACCATGGATGCGCGGCGCAAGGCCTTCTACGAATACCATGCCGCCATGCTCGAGCCCTGGGACGGCCCGGCCTCGATCGTGTTCACCGACGGCCGTCAGATCGGCGCCACGCTCGACCGCAATGGCTTGCGTCCCTCGCGCTACTGCGTCACCGACGACGACCTGGTCATCATGGGCTCGGAATCGGGCGTGTTGCCGGTGGCCGAAAGCAAGATCGTGCGCAAGTGGCGGCTGCAGCCGGGCAAGATGTTCCTCATCGATCTCGAGCAGGGCCGCATGATCGACGACGAGGAGCTCAAGGCGGGTCTTGCCAACAGCAAGCCCTACAAGCAGTGGATCGACAACCTGCGCATTCATCTCGACGACGTCCACCAGCCAGTCGCTGGCGAAGATGGCAGTGACCTGCCCGTCCAGCGCGAGATGGTGGCCGGCACGGGTCGCATCAGTGCCGAGTTGCTGGACCGCCAACAGGCCTTCGGCTTCACGCAGGAGGACATCAAGTTCCTGCTCAGCCCCATGGCCCTCAACGGGGAGGAGGCCATCGGCTCGATGGGCAATGACAGC
>JBILGP010000253.1:0-4094 GCA_044350985.1 Polaromonas sp.
GCTGGTGCAGTCCTTGCCTGAGGCCGGCGGCGTGGCCAGGGTGTGCGGCAGCGCGATCACCGCAAAACGGGTGCGGTTGTAGGCCTCGTCCTGAATCGCATGGCGCACGATGTGCAAGCCAAATTGGGTGGCGGCGCGCTCACTGGCAATGCCGGCCCAGGCCGGGTGGGTCGATGCCAGCCGCGCGCCTTCGGCGTTGCTGGCCACCGCGCGCCGCTCGGCCTGGGGCAGGTGCTGAGACAGCCAGCCCTGGCACTGCGCCAAGGCCTGCGGATGCGCCAACACGACCTCGATGCCTTCGAGCGCGTCGCTTTGGCGCAGCAGGTTGTGACGGATCAGCAGGCTGACCTCACCGACCACATGCACCGGCGAGCGCAGGAATAAATCGAGCGAACGTGCCACCACGCCCTCGGTGGAGTTCTCCATGCCGACCACGCCGTAGTCGGCGCTGCCGGCGGCGGTGGCGTGAAACACCTCGTCAAAGCTGGCGCAGTAGAGCAAGTTGGCGGCGCTGCCAAAAAACTCCACCGCCGCCTGCTCGCAAAACGTGCCCTGCGGCCCCAGCACGGCCACGCGCTGCGGCGCCTCGAGCGCCAGGCAGGCCGACATGATTTCGCGCCAGATCGCCGCCACATGCTCGCCGTGCAGCGGGCCCGGATTGGCCTGCGTGATCTTGGCGATCACCTGCGCCACCCGGTCGGGCCTGAAAAATGGCGAGCCCTCGGCCCGCTTGATCTCGCCGACCTGCTCGGCCACTTTGGCGCGGTCGTTGAGAAGCTGCAGCAACTGCCGGTCGAGCGCATCGATCTGCACCCGCAAAGCGGCCAGGGCATCGGACTGGATCGGTTGGGTCATGGTTGGAGTCGATTGGGTAGGTTGGTGTGCTGCTTGCCCTCACCCCAACCCTCTCCCAGGGGGAGAGGGGGCGAATGCCAGCCGGTGGAGTTTGGCTGCTTCTGCCTCCGGGAGAGGGCCGGGGTGATGGCGAGCACGCCGCGTTGCATATTCAACCGCGCTCTTATGCCCTGCGCTCGAACTCGCGCATGTACTCGACCAGAGCCTGCACGCCTTCGAGCGGCATGGCGTTGTAGATGCTGGCCCGCATGCCGCCGACGGATTTGTGGCCCTTGAGCTGGAGCAGCCCTGCGATTTTTGCGCCTTCCAGAAAGGCGGCATTGCGGGGATGGGTCGGGTCGAGCAGAGGCTGGCCCGCTTCATCGCGCAGAAAGAACGGCACGTTCATCCGCGAGCGCGCTGCGGGGTCGACGCGGTTCACATACAGAGCCGATCGGTCGATCGTGTCGTAGAGCAGATTGGCCTTGGCGATGTTGCGTGCCTGCATCGCGGTCACGCCGCCTTGGCTTTTGAGCCACGCAAAAGTGAGCCCCGCGATGTAAATCCCGTAGGTCGGCGGGGTGTTGTACATCGACTGGTTTTTGGCCACCAGCTGGTAATCGAAGGCCGAGGGGCAGATGGGCAGCGCGTGACCGAGCAGGTCTTCGCGCACCACCACCAGGGTCAGGCCGGCAGGCCCCAGGTTTTTCTGCGCGCCGCCGAAGGCCAGGCCGACCCGCGACCAGTCCACCGGGCGTGAGCAGACGTGCGAGGAAAAATCGACCACCAGCGGCGCGTCGCAGCCCAAGGCCTTGAGGTCGGGCAGCTGCGCGAACTCAACGCCGTCGATGGTCTCGTTGCTGCACAGGTGCACATAGCTGGTGCCAGCCTGAATCTGCCAGCTCGCCGGATCGGGGATGGCGGTGTAGCCGCCTTCGCGCCCGCTGGCCGCGATATTCACACGGCCGTACTTGGCGGCCTCCTGCTGCGATTTGTGGCTCCACGCGCCGGTGACCACAAAGTCCATCGCGCCGCGAGAAAGGTTCATCGGCACGATGGCGTTTTCAGCCAGGCCGCCGCCTTGCATGAACAAAATCTCGAAGTGCGTCGGCACAGCCAGCAAATCGCGCAGATCGCGCTCGGCCGCTTCGTAGATCGAGATGAACTCCTTGCCTCGGTGGCTCATCTCCATCACACCCATGCCGCTGCCATGCCAGTCGAGCATCTCGCCAGCCGCTGTGCGCAGCACCTCCTCGGGCAGCACGGCCGGGCCGGCCGAGAAGTTGAACGGTCGACGCATCACGGGCTGTCGGGATCGGCCGGGCTGGCGCTCTCATCGCCGCCCTCATTGGCCGCGGCCTCACCGTTGGCATCGTTTTCGACGATGCGCTGCAGCCCCGAGAGCTTGGTGCCATCGTCCAGGCTGATCAGCGTGACGCCTTGGGTGGCGCGACCGAGCTCGCGGATCTCGGCCACACGGGTGCGCACCAGCACGCCGCGGTCGGTGATCAGCATGATCTCGTCGTCAGTGTGCACCAGCGTGGCCGCCACGACCTTGCCGTTGCGCTCGGACTGCTGGATCGCAATCATGCCCTTGGTACCACGACCGTGGCGGGTGTACTCGGTGATCGAGGTGCGCTTGCCATAGCCGTTTGCGGTGGCAGTCAGCACGCTTTGCTGTTCGTCTTCGGCCACCAGCATGGCAATTACGCCCTGGCCGTCTTCGAGCATCATCCCGCGCACGCCGCGGGCGTTGCGGCCCATGGGGCGCACGTCGTTTTCGTCAAAGCGCACGGCCTTGCCGCCATCAGAAAACAGCATCACATCGTGCTTGCCGTCGGTCAGGGCAGCGCCAATGAGAAAGTCGCCCTCGTCCAAATCGACGGCAATGATGCCCAGCTTGCGCGGATTGGAAAACTCGTCGAGCGCGGTCTTCTTGACTGTGCCCATCGAGGTGGCCATAAAAATGTAGTGGCTTGCCGGAAAGCTTCGGGCATCGCCCGTCAGCGGCAGCACCACGGTGATTTTTTCGCCCTCGCCCAGCGGGAACATGTTGACGATGGGCCGCCCGCGTGAGCCGCGCGAGCCGGCCGGCACCTCCCACACCTTGAGCCAGTACAGGCGGCCCCGGTTGGAAAAGCACAAGATGTAGTCGTGTGTGTTGGCGATGAAGAGTTGGTCAACCCAATCGTCTTCCTTGGTCGCGGTGGCCTGCTTGCCGCGCCCGCCGCGCTTTTGCGCCCGGTACTCGCTCAGCGGCTGGCTCTTGATGTAGCCCTGGTGCGACAGCGTGACCACCATGTCGGTGGGCGTGATCAGGTCTTCGGTCGACAGGTCAAAGGAACTGTGCTCGATCTGGCTGCGCCGCGCGCCCAGCTTGGACTGGCCGAACTCCTGGCGGATCAGCTTGAGCTCGTCGCCAATGATCACCGACACGCGCTCGGGCTTGGCCAAGATATCGAGCAGGTCGTCGATCTCGGCCATCACCTCTTTGTATTCGGCCACGATCTTGTCTTGTTCAAGACCGGTCAGGCGCTGCAAGCGCATCTGCAAAATCTCTTGCGCCTGCGTGTCCGACAGTTTGTACAGCCCGTCGCTGCCCATGCCGTATTCGCGCGCCAGGCCGTCGGGGCGGTAGTCGTCGGCATTGATGATGCCGCCATCGGCTCGGGCGCGGGTGAGCATTTGGCGCACCAGCTGGCTGTCCCAGGCGCGGGTCATCAGCTCGGCCTTGGCCACTGGCGGCGTGGGCGACTCGCGGATGATGCGAATGAACTCGTCAATATTGGCCAGCGCCACCGCCAGGCCCTCAAGCACGTGGCCGCGTTCACGGGCTTTACGCAGGTTGAACACGGTGCGCCGGGTGACCACCTCGCGCCGGTGCGACAAAAACACCGAAATCAGGTCTTTGAGGTTGCACAGCTTAGGCTGGCCGTCGACCAGCGCCACCATATTCATGCCAAAGGTGTCTTGTAGCTGAGTCTGCTTGTACAGATTGTTGAGCACCACCTCAGGCACTTCGCCGCGCTTGAGTTCAATCACCAGCCGCATGCCCGACTTGTCGGACTCGTCTTGAATATGGCTGATGCCCTCGAGCTTTTTCTCGTGTACCAGCTCGGCCATGCGCTCTTGCAGCGTCTTTTTGTTGACCTGGTAGGGCAGCTCGTCGACGATGATGGCCTGCCGCTGGCCCTTGTCGATGTCTTCAAAATGGCACTTGGCGCGCATCACAATGCGCCCGCGGCCGGTGCGGTAGCCCT
>JBILGP010000179.1:0-4890 GCA_044350985.1 Polaromonas sp.
TGGCCACGCAGCCGGTGCAGTTTTTGGCGGCCGATGATTTTGAGGCCCACGAGGCGCGGGTGTGCATTGCCGAAGGAGAGATCCTGGGCAATGCGCGGCGGCCCCGCCGCTTCACGGCCAACCAGTACTTCAGGTCGCGTGCACAAATGGCCGAGCTGTTTGCCGACTTGCCCTCGGCGCTGGCCAACACGGTGGAAATCGCCAAGCGCTGCAACCTGACGCTGCAGCTGGGCAAGCCGCAGCTTCCCAACTACCCGACGCCGGTGGTCGACGGAGCACCCTTGCCCATCGATGCGTACTTCCGGCGGGCCTCGCACGAGGGTCTGCAAGAGCGTTTGCGCCAACTGTTTGCCGATGAAGCGCAGCGCGAGCAGATGCGCCCGCAGTACGAGGCTCGGCTCGATTTTGAGATCGACGTCATCCTCAAGATGGGGTTTCCGGGCTACTTTCTCATCGTGGGCGACTTCATCAACTGGGCCAAGAACAATGGCTGTCCGGTGGGGCCGGGCCGGGGCTCGGGCGCCGGCTCTTTGGTGGCTTACGCGCTCAAGATCACCGACCTCGATCCGCTGCAGTACAAGCTGCTGTTCGAGCGTTTCCTCAACCCCGATCGGGTTTCCATGCCCGACTTCGATATCGATTTTTGCCAGGCCAACCGTGACCGCGTGATCGACTACGTCAAGGCCAAGTACGGTCATGACGCGGTCAGCCAGATCGCCACCTTCGGCACCATGGCCGCGCGCGCGGCGATCCGCGATGTGGGCCGCGTGCTCGATCTGCCTTATGGCTTTTGCGACGGCATCTCCAAGCTCATCCCCAACAAGCCAGGCATGGCGGTGACGCTGCAGTACCCGCCGCAGCCCAAGGTGGAGGGCGACAAGAACCACTACGCCATCGAGATGGAGCCGATACTGGCCGAGCGCATTGCCAAGGAGGATGAGGTCAAGACGCTGATCGAGCTGGCGCAAAAGCTCGAGGGCATGACGCGCAATGTGGGCATGCACGCTGGCGGCGTTCTGATCGCGCCGGGCAAGCTGACCGATTTTTGTCCGCTCTACGCCCAGCCGGGCAGCGAGGCAGCGGTCAGCCAGTTCGACAAGGACGATGTAGAGGCCATCGGGCTGGTCAAGTTCGACTTTCTTGGCCTGGCGACGCTGACGATCTTGGAGATCGCGCGCGAGCTCATCGTCAAGCGTCACCCGGGGCAGGAGCGCTTTGCCTACGAAACCATTGCGCTCGATGACAAGGCCACTTACGACCTGTTCAGCCGGGGCCAGACCGAGGCGGTGTTCCAGTTTGAAAGCTCGGGCATGCAGCGCATGCTCAAGGATGCCAAGCCCACCCGGCTGGAAGACCTGATTGCGCTCAATGCCCTGTACCGCCCTGGCCCGATGGATCTGATCCCGAGCTTTGTGGCGCGCAAGCACGGCCGTGAAGAGGTGCAGTACCCGCACCCGCTGGTCGAGCCGGTGCTGGCCGAAACCTACGGCATCATGGTCTACCAAGAGCAGGTCATGCAGACGGCCCAGCTCCTGGGCGGCTACAGCCTGGGCGGCGCCGATCTGCTGCGCCGTGCCATGGGCAAGAAAAAGCCCGAGGAGATGGCCGAGCACCGCATCATCTTTCGCAAGGGGGCGGCCGACAAAGGCATCAGCGAGAAGCAGGCCGATGAGATTTTCGACCTGATGGAACGCTTTGCTGGCTACGGCTTTAACAAGTCGCATGCGGCCGCTTACTCGCTGCTGGCCTATCACACCGGTTGGCTCAAGGTGCACTACACGGCGGAGTTTTTCTGCGCCAACATGACAGTGGAGATGGACGACACCGACAAGCTCAAGGTGCTCCATGCCGATGCGCTCAAGATGGGCATGGTCTTTGAGGCGCCGGACATCAATCGAGGGCACCACCGTTTCGAGCCGATCAGCAACACCGCCATTCGCTATGGGCTCGGCGCGATCAAGGGCACCGGCGCGCAGGCCATTGCAGCCATCGTCTCCGCGCGCGAGGCCGGCGGGCCCTTCACCTCGCTCTACGACTTTTGCGTGCGGGTCGATAAATCGCGGTTGAACAAGCGCACGGTCGAGGCCCTGATCAAGGCCGGTGCCTTCGACAACTTGCAGCGCAACCGGGCGCAGCTCGTGGCCTCGATCGATCAGGCCTTCGAATTTGCGGCGGCCGCGCAAGCCAATGTCAATCAGGGCGGGCTGTTCGATTCGGACCCGCAGACCACACAGGAGCCCGCGCTGGTGCAGGCCCTGCCCTGGGGCGTGAAGGCGCAGCTGGGCTTTGAGAAGACCGCTCTGGGTTTTTACCTGTCGGGTCATCTCTTTGACGAGGTCGAGCGGGAGGTGCGCCAGTTTGCCAAGCGGCGCATAGCCGATCTGGTCGATTCGCGCGAGCCCCAGTTGCTGGCGGCCATCGTCACCGATCTGCGACTGGTCAATGGCCAGCGCGGCAAGATCGTGATCTTCAAGCTCGACGACAAATCGATGGCGGTCGAGGCCACGGTCGACGAGGCCCTGTACAACGCCAACCGGCATTTGTTCAAGGACGACGAGCTGGTGGTGGTGCAAGGCCTGTTGCAGCCCGATCGCTTCAGCGGCGGCTCTCGCTTCAAGGTCGGCCAGGTCTGGGATCTGGAGTCGGCGCGCTGCCGCTTTGGCAAATGCCTGCATCTGGCAGTCAATGGCAGCGCCCCCGACATTGCGCGTCTGGTGCGCGAGTTTCCGGCCAGGCGCCAGAGCAGCGATGAGGGCGAGCGGGTGCAAGGCCTGCCGCTGCGGCTGAGCGTTTTCCGCGAGGGCGCCAGCTGCGAGCTGCAGTTGGGCGATGCCGCCCGCATCTTCCCCAGTGACGCAGCGCTGGCCAGCGCCATGGCCCAGGCCGACAAGGGCCGAGCCCAGATCGTCTACGAGTAAGGCCACCAGCGCCCCCCGGCCTTAGGGGAAGTCTGGACACCCCGTCATCGCGCAGCGACGTGGCGATCCATGTCCTCACATAACGGCCCATGGATCGCCGTTGTTTCAGATGGCCACGCTTGGCGCGCCATCACAAAACGGGCTGGTGCAGACCGTCCGTGCAGCTTTGCTTGGGCCTGGAAACGGCGGTTGACTGCTGGTCGCGAGCCGGCGTTGGGCTCAGCGGTTGAACGGGATGGTGATCAGCATGCCTTCGCGCAGCAGCAGCTCGGGAATGCGGCCATCGGTATCGCGGGGCAGCACGTTGATTTTCCTGATGCCGCGGATCACCGCATCGTCGAAGGCGGGCCGGCCGCTGCTTTTGACGATTTCGGCGCTCATGATCCGGCCGTTGGCACCGGCGCGCACCATGACCTCGACTGTGTACTGGCTCAGATTGGATTCATTGAAAAACGTGTTCTCCCGAACCAACTGGATGATCTTGCCGGCATAGCTTGAGGATGGCCCGCTGCTTTGCGCAGCGGTGTCTTTTTCGCTGCCACCGCCTGCTCCCGCGGCTTGGTTGCGCGTGATCGGCGCGGCTTTGTTTGGTGGCGCGGGCGCAGCCGCTGAGACTTTGGCCGGCGCAGGCTGGGCAGGAGCCGGCGCTGCAGCGGATGGCTGTGCAGCGGACGGCTGTACAGCGGTCTTCGCTTCGGCTCTTGTCTCTGGCCTTGCCTCGGCTTTTGTCGGTGCGGCAGGCGCCGCTTCGCGGCTTCGACGCAGGCTGTCTTCGAGGATTTTGTCGAGCAGTTTTTGTCTCTCCAGGGCGTCGGCCTTGTCTTCCCTTTCCTTGTTGGCCTTCTCGCGCTCCGAAGATTCCTTTTTGGGCTCCTTGTCCTTGGGGCGCTTTTGCGTCCCGATGTCGCCCTCACGCACCGGGCCGGACTGCTTGACCGCGGGTGGTGGCGGGGGGGGCGCTTTGGCAGCCGGCGCCGGAGCCGGCGGATTGGCCGGCGGCTCTGGCGGTGGCGGCGGTGGGGCGGGAGCGGCTTGCTGGACCGTTGGAGACCAGATCTCGGCGCTCAGCCCCACCTGCACGGGCATGCTTGGGGCCCGGGCCGCCCAAACCAGCAGCAGACCGAGCACTGCGGCCATCATCAAGGCGCCCGGAACAGCCCAGCGTTCGCCGGGGGCCGCAGGCGGCTCGAAGTATCGAGTCAGTGCTTGGTGGTCCATGGGCAGGGGGTGGGCGGCTCGCGTCGTTTGCCTCGCGCGGCCCTACTGCGAGGTTTGCACCGACAGCGCAATGCGGCCGACGCCCGCCTTGTTGAGCTCGTCCATGACCTTGACGACGGTCTCGTAGCGGATCGATTTGTCTGCCGCGATCAGCACCGGCGTGGCCTGCTGCCCCGCCTCCACGGCGGGCTGCAGGGCCTTGACCACCGAGCCGACCTCCGCCAGGGTGCTGGTCACAGGCGCTCCGGTGGCGGGCTTGATTTCGATTTTGTTGTTCTGGCTGATGAGCAACTGGATGGGCTGCGCCGGCTGCGCCGAGGCCTTGCTCACGCTGGGCAGGTTGATCATGCTCGGTGTGATGAGCGGTGCGGTCACCATGAAGATGATCAGCAGCACCAGCATGACGTCGATGAAGGGCACCATGTTGATCTCGTTCATGGTGCGCCGCCCGCGCCCGCGCGCTCTCAGGCCAGCCATTTGCCAGCCCCCGAGTTGGCCTGTGCGCTCAGGCCATACTGCAGCTTGTTGACGTACTCTTCAATGGCAAGGTCCAGGTGGTTGGCCACCTGGTCGATCTGATTGACAAAGCGGTTGTAGGCAATCACCGCCGGAATGGCCGTCAGCAGGGCAATGGCGGTGGCCACCAGCGCCTCGGCAATGCCCGGCGCCACGTTGGCCAGCGTGACCTGCTCGATCTTGCCCAGGCCGGTGAAGGCGTGCATGATGCCCCAGACGGTGCCCAGCAGGCCCACAT
>JBILGP010000180.1:0-4885 GCA_044350985.1 Polaromonas sp.
GAGGCAGTGGCGCCGCCACAAGCGGCAGTGCCACGACCGGCAACAGCACCAGCAACGGCGGCGCTGGCGGTGGCGGCGGTATGGCGGCCGGCGGCAGTGGTGGCACCGCAGATGCAGGGATCAACACCGCCAATGGCGGCGCTGCCGGCGTGGCTTACGGCGGCGCTGGCGGTGCCGGTGGTCCTGTCAGGGTCGATGGCGGCGTCTTCAACCTGTCCAACATGATGAGCAGCGTCGGGCAGTCGGCCGCAGGCATCATGATGGCCAGCCAGAACAGCGGTATGGCCGCTATGGTGCAGCAGAGCATTAGCGTGCAATCCAATTTGCGCCTCCAATAAGTTTTGACTTGATGAGACACCCTGCGCGGGCACGTGCCTGCGCAGGTTCTTGGATGCTTTTGACCTCGGGGAACTTTTATGAAGCTGATAAAGGCAGTCTGCGCGCTGTTTGCAGTGCAGGCCGTGATGCCGGTTCTATATGCCCATGCACAGGCGCCCGCTGAGATGGCTCACGCACCGGGCCCATGGGGCTCGCCGGCAGCGGTCGCGCAATTGGCCCAGCACCGCGGGGGTGCCAGCCTGAGCCGCAGCGAGATGATCGTCTCCGGTACGACGGAGGGAAACAGTGCGACCAACGTCCTGACGGGCAGCAACTCCATCGCAGCAGGCTCCTTTGCCAATATGAACGGCCTGCCCCTGGTGGTGCAGAACTCAGGGGCCAATGTGCTCATTCAAAATGCGGTAATCATCAATCTGCAGATGCGGTAGCCACCCTCTGAAGCAGGCCAGATGATCAAGATTTTCCTTACCGCGTGGTGCCGCTTGGCGGGTATGGCCGGTGCCGCGCTTGTTTTGCTGGGCTGCCAGGCGCTGCCTGAACCCATGCCCGGCTCAACTGCAGCGGTTGGCGATTTCACCGTGCCGGTGCTCAGCTGGCGGCAAGCCCGCCTGTCCGGAACGCTTTTGCAGCAATACGACTTCAGCTGCGGATCGGCAGCAGTGGCTACTTTGCTGACCCACCATTACGGTCTGCCGACCAGCGAAGCGGCCGTCTTCGAGAGCATGTTTGCACAGGGCGATCAGGCCAGGATCAGGCGCGATGGCTTTTCCATGCTCGACCTCAAGCGCGCTTTGGCGGCCTATGGGCTGCAGGCCGATGGTTTCGAACAACCGCTTGAGAAACTGCAGCAAGCCGGTCTGCCAGCCATTGTCCTGATCTCGGAAAACGGCTATCAGCACTTCGTGGTGATCAAGGGGCTGTCTGCCGAGCGGGTTCTTATCGGTGACCCGGCCAAAGGCACGCGCGCTATGTCGCGGCTCGCTTTCGATGCGGTTTGGCGCAATCGGCTTTTGCTGGTGGTGCACAACCGGCCCGATTTGGCCCGCTTCAATCTGGCGGCCGATTGGGCAGCCGCACCCTCGTCGCCTTTGGCAGCCGGTGTAAGCCGTGACAGCCTGACGGTCGTGACCCTGCCCAAACACGGACCCGGGGATTTCTGATGCAAAAAATTCAAGACTGGACCTCACGGCTAGGCCGATGTCTGCGCCAGGTTCTTGCGAATGGCAGGGCCGCAAGCTTGCTGTGTGGGGCCCTGTGCGCTGGCCATCAAGCGCACGCTGACACTGCGCTTGCTGAGCAGGCCGATCGGGTGTGGCTGGCTGTCAGCGATCGCCAGCTCGATGAACTGCGCGGAGGCTTCACCCTCGGGGAAGGTCTGACGGTGTCATTTGGCGTCAGCAGAGTGACCTACATCAACGACCGTTTGGTGGCCAGCAGCAACTTGAACCTGGGCCCGATCTCCCGCTTGACAGCCCAGCAGGCAGCGACTTTGCAAGAGCCGCTCGCAAGCGCCCTGCAAGGTACGACTCAATCACAACTGAGCGCTGGACTGCAGACGGGCGCTCAAGCGCAGTGGGTCCAGAACGGGCCGGGAAACTTCCGCCAGCCCGACGCGGTGGGTGCACTGCTGGCCACGGTGATTCAAAACAGCCTGAACGATCAGGTGCTGCGTACTCAAACCATCATCAACGTCAGCAGCAATGGCCTGGGGCTGTTGCGCAGCATGAATTTACAGAAGACCCTGGATATGGCATTGACCCAAGCCCTTGCAGGGCGCTGATCGGTTTCTTGTGATCCCTGGCTCATCAGACAAAGCACGCGGGTCTGGCAAACTCTTGGCGAACTCGCCGACACAGCCACGCAAGAAGGCCCCTAGTATTGATCGAGCAGCAGCCCTGTGCAGCTCAAGCCGCCCGGCATGATGCAGGGCCTATCGGGAGTCGAAGCGATGTTGAAAAACAAGGTGGCCCTGGTCACTGGTGCGGCCTCAGGCATCGGGCGAGCCATTGCTTTGGCGTTTGCGCGCGAAGGCGCCCGGGTGGTGGTGTCTGACACGGCCTTAGACGGCGGCGCTCAAACCGTGGCCCTGATTAAAGCGGCGGGTGGGCAGGCGGTGTTTGAGGCAGCCGATGTCGGTCAATCCGAGCAGGCCCGTCGCCTGGTCGATCGTGCGGTAAGTGCTTTCGGGCAGCTCGATGTGGCTTGCAACAACGCCGGCGTGGCTGGCGTGTCTGCCGCTACAGCCGACTATCCGCTCGACGCCTGGGCCCAGGTGATCAACATCAATTTGTCCGGCGTTTTCTTTGGCATGAAGTACCAGATACCGGCCATGCTTGAGGCCGGGGGTGGTGCCATCATCAACATCTCATCGATTCTGGGCAGTGTGGCCTTCGCCCATGCGCCGGCCTATACCGCGGCCAAGCATGGCGTGGTCGGTCTGACACGCGCGGCCGCGCTAGAGTACAGCGCCTTGGGGCTGCGCATCAACAGCGTCGGCCCGGCCTTTATCCACACACCCATGATCAGCCGCTTCGAGGCCGATACTCAGGTCCGTGAGCAGCTCATTGCCCAGCACCCAATCGGTCGCCTGGGTCAGCCCGAGGAGGTGGCCGAGTTGGTGCTGTGGCTGGCATCGAGTCGGGCCTCTTTTGTGACCGGTGCTTACTATCCTGTCGATGGTGGCTATCTGGCCAGGTGATGGGCTTGGCCCGTGCTGGCAATAGTTGGGCTATGCCCCCACTTCTTGTAACTCCGTCATTGCGAGGCGCGCAGCGCCGTGGCAATCCAGGCTGTTGTGCAGCGGCCGATGGATGGCTTCGTTCCTCGCAACGACGAGTCAGGGGCGCAATGACGGGTGGCGCACGATAACGCAACGCGCCGTCATTGCGAGGCGCGCAGCGCCGTGGCAATCCAGGCTGTTGTGCAGCGGCCGATGGATGGCTTCGTTCCTCGCAATGACAAAGGGGGCAATGACGGACCCGGCGCGCTTTCCAAGCGCATCAACGATCAGGCAGCGGCCTGTCTTTGCCGTCGACAAAATTGGCCAGGATGGTCGACAAAACGGGCATGAACTGCCGTTCGTGGCCCAGGTGGTTGGCGAGTTGGTAAACCTGGGCGGCGGCGTCGGCGAGGTGGGTCACGCCGCCACCGGGCGCTGCGAGGGTGCGGTAGTAGCGCAGGTCTTTGACGGCAATGCTCATCAGGGCCTTGAAGTCGGAGTCGTCGCCCTCGAGGGTCCACTTCATGAAGCGCTGAAACATCACGCTGTTGCCGCCAGAGCTGTCGACCACTTCCTTGAGCACCCGCATGTCCAGGCCCAGTCGCAGCGCTGTCGACAGTGCCTCGCCCACCACCGCACTCGTGGCCAGGGCCAGAAAATTATTGACCAGCTTGATGGTGTGGCCAGTGCCCAGCGCGCCGGTTTCGATGATGGTGCTGGCATAGGTCCGCATCACCGGCATGACGCGCTGCACCACCTCGGGATCGCCGCCCACAAAGGTGCTCAGGGTGCCCAGTTCGGCCTCTTTGGGCGTCCGGCCAAAAGGCGCATCGACCATGTCTGCGCCTTTTTCTCGCAGCGCCGCGCCTATGCGCCGCGTGGAGTCGGGCTCGGAGGTGGTTGAGTCGATCAACACAAAGCCGGGCCGAGCCACAGACAAAATGCCAGAGGGGCCGAACACCGCTTGCTCAACGTGGTCGGTCGAGGGCAAGCACATGAACACCATGTCGCAGCGCGAGCCCAACTCGGCCGGCGTGTGGGCCTCTTGGGCGCCACGCCGGAGCAAATCATCCACCGGCTCCCGGTTGCGATGGCCGAGCACTGTGAGGGCGTAGCCTTTTTCCAGGATGTTCTTGGCCGCGCCATGCCCCATATAGCCCACGCCCATGTAGCCAATGGCGGGCAATTGAGAAGTCGGCTCAGTCATAGATGCGGCTGGCAATCGCATTCTTGCGGATGAAGTCCCAGTCGTAGGCGACGCCCAGCCCCGGGCCCGAAGGCACCTCGACACAGCCATCGGCGCCGCAGCAATCGAGCTGATCGGTGTAGCCGCAGGTGTAGACCGGTGCCACCATATTGGGGCAGTCGGGGCCTACCAGGGCCAGCTCGTAGTAGTTGCTGTTGCGCATGGCCGACATCAGGTGCCGGTGCGCCGGCCCGCAGGCATGCACCTCGACATCGAGCCCCAGGGCCTCGCCCAGGTGGGCGATTCTCAAGCTGCCCGTGATGCCGTGGTCGTACTCGGGGTCGACGCGCAAGAAATCGGTGCCACCGGCCATCACAAAATCGGCCTTGGGCTCTATGCCGCGCACATACTCGGTAATGAGCAGCGGCGTCTTGATCATGCCCCTGAGCTTTTGGTGCATGAAGGCCGATTTGCCGTTGTCGCGCATCGGGTCTTCGTACCAAAAGTAGTTGCCTTCATCGCAAGCGCGACCCACATACAGCGCGTCTGAAAACTTGCGAAGCTGATTGGCCGGATCGAGCATCAAGGTCATGCGCTCGCCCACCACCTGCGCCACATGGAGCACGTTGGCCGCTTCCCTG
>JBILGP010000181.1:0-4849 GCA_044350985.1 Polaromonas sp.
TTCTTCATCGTCTACCACTTGAGCGCGCCCGAGCGGGCACTGGCCCACAGCGTGCTCGACCGCCTGCTGCGCCGCGGCGTGCTGCAGCACAACATTGCCGAGCGCATGGCCTTGGCCGACATCGTCAGCGCCCACGAGTTGCAAGAGCAGGGCCGGCTCAACGGCAACCTGGTGCTGCGCGTCGATTAAGGCGGCCCGGGGGCGCGGCCCCGGCATCTGGGCCATGTCGGCCAACTACAATCGAGCCTCCACCTGGGAGCTCGGCGCTTGAAATACCTCGCGTGGCTGATCAAAGCAGCCGTCTTCTTCACCTTGTTTGCCTTTGCGCTGAACAATCAAGACGCGGTGGCGGTTCATTTCTTCTTCGGCCATCAGTGGCAAGGGCCGCTGGTGCTGGTGGTGCTGGCAGCCTTTGTGGCCGGTTTGGCGATGGGGGTGATGTTCATGGTGCCGCGCTGGTGGCGCCGCCGCAAGGCGGTGCGTCCCAGCGAGCCGAGCAAGAACCAGGACGCCGCCCCTGCGCCTCAGACACCCCATGGAATTTGACTTCACCGCCCTGCTGCTGGGACTGCCGCTGGCCTTTGCGCTGGGTTGGCTCGCCTCGCGCCTGGACCTCAGGCAGATGCGGGTCGAAAACCGTCAGTCACCCAAAGCCTATTTCCGGGGTCTGAACTTCCTGCTCAACGAGCAGCAGGACCAGGCCATCGACGCCTTCATCGAGGCGGTACAAAACGATCCCGACACCTCTGAGCTGCACTTCGCGCTGGGCAACCTGTTTCGCAGACGCGGCGAATACGACCGCGCCGTTCGGGTGCACGAACACCTGCTCGCCCGGGGCGACCTCAAGCAGACCGAGCGCGACCGGGCGCAACATGCCCTGGCGCTCGACTTTCTCAAGGCCGGCTTGCTCGACCGGGCCGAGACAGCCTTGCAAAGGCTCGAAGGCACAGCCTACGAACAAGAGGCGCGGCTGGCCCTGCTCGCCATCTACGAGCGCTCGCGTGACTGGTCGCAGGCCAGTGAGGTGGCCGCGCGCCTAGACGCGAGCAGCCACGGCAGCTTCGGGCCCAGGCAGGCCCACTACCTGTGCGAACAAGCCCAGGCCAGCGTAGGGGCGGGTCAACTCGAACAGGCGCTGAGCCTGCTCGAGCAGGCACGCCGCCTGGCGCCGCAAATGCCGCGCCCTCTGCTCGAACAAGCCAAGCTGCTGCAGCAAAAAGGCCAGACCCAGGCCGCTTTCGAGGTGCTGCTCGAACTTCAGCAGCAAGCCCCGCAGGCCCTGCCCCTGGCCGCCGCCTTGCTGGCCAAGCTGGCGCTGCAGACGGGACGACAGGACCAAGCCCGAGAGCTGCTGACGCAGGCCCAGCAGGCCCAGCCGAGCATCGATCTGGTGCAGGCCATCGCCGAGCTCGAGACCGACGCCAGCGCCGCCCGCCAGTGGTACGTGCGCCATCTCGAACGCGAGCCTTCCCTTGTTGCTGCGGGCAAATGGCTGGCCGGCGAGGCTCTGGCTCAACCACAACACCACAGCGTGGTGCAGCGTGCCATCGACCGCGCCAGCGGTCCGCTAATGCGCTACCGCTGCGCCGCCTGCGGCTTCGAGGCCAAGCAGCATTTTTGGCACTGCCCGGGCTGCCAGGCCTGGGACAGCTACCCCGCACGCCGTATCGAGGAGCTCTAAAGCCCATGAAGCCCAGCGCCCAACAAGTGGCCCACGCCCGCGTCCTGGTGGTCGGTGACGTCATGCTCGATCGCTACTGGTATGGCTCGGTCGAGCGCATCTCGCCCGAGGCGCCAGTGCCGGTGGTGCGCGTGACCCGGCAGGAAGAGCGGCTCGGCGGCGCCTCCAACGTGGCCTACAACGTGGTCAGCTTGGGCGCCAAGGCCTGTCTGCTGAGCGTGGTCGGTGAAGACGAGGCGAGCCACACCCTAGAGGCCCTGGTCGCGCGCACCGGCATCGAGCCGCATTTTGGACGTGACGCGCAGATGCGCACCACGGTCAAACTGCGCGTGATTGGACGCCAGCAGCAGCTGCTGCGGCTGGACTTTGAAAACACGCCGGACAAAGAGGTTCTGGCCTCGCAGACGGCTGCCTTTGCCCAGCTACAGGCCCGACACGACGCGGTGCTGTTTTCCGATTACGGCAAGGGCGGGCTGGCACACATCGGCGCCATGATCGAGCAGGCGCGCAGCGCGGGTCGCACCGTGCTGGTTGACCCCAAGGGCAGCGACTACTCGCGCTACCGCGGCGCCACCGTGATCACACCGAACCGGGCCGAGCTCGAACAGGTGATCGGGCCTTGGAGCGGCGAGGTCGATCTGGAGCGCAAGGCCCAGACGCTGCGGCGCGATCTGCAACTGAGTGCGCTGCTGCTCACCCGCAGCGAGGAGGGCATGACGCTGTTTGACGAGGCCGGCGCGCTGCATGTGCCGGCGCAGGCCCGCGAAGTCTTCGATGTCACCGGCGCGGGCGACACCGTGATTGCCACCCTCGCGGCCATGCTGGCCGCCGGTCTACCCATGCGCGATGCCGTGCCGATCGCCAACCGCGCCGGCGCCATCGTGGTGGGCAAGTTTGGCACCGCCACCGTCAGTTACCAGGAACTGTTCGCCTGAGCGCGACACGAGAGGGCAACTCCCATGCGCATCGTCGTCACCGGCGCGGCCGGCTTCATCGGCTCGAACCTGATCAAGGGACTCAATGCACGCGGCATCGACGAGATCATCGCGGTCGACGACCTGAGCGAGGGCGACAAGTTCCGCAACTTGGCTGACCTGCAGATCGCCGACTACGTCGATGCCGACGACTTCTACGAGCTCTTTGGCGAGCGTGCCTACGGCCAGGTCGAGGCGGTCTTCCACGAGGGTGCTTGCAGCGACACGATGGAGTCCAACGGCAAGTACATGATGGACAACAACTACAGCCTCTCGTGCGAGCTGTTTGCCGCCTGCCAGGAGCAGGGCACGCGCCTGCTCTACGCGTCCTCGGCTGCCACCTACGGCGGCTCGAGCGAGTTTCGCGAGCACCCCACTTGCGAGAAGCCGCTCAATGTGTACGGCTACTCCAAGCTGCTGTTCGACCAGCGCATGCGGCGCGAGCTTGGCGCCAATTTTTCGCAGGCCGACACGCAGGTGGCAGGTTTTCGTTACTTCAACGTGTACGGCCCACGCGAGCAGCACAAGGGCCGCATGGCCAGCGTGGCCTTTCACCAATACCACCAGTTCCTCAAGGACGGGCAGGTCCGACTGTTTGGCGCCTACGGTGGCTACGGGCCCGGCCAACAGATGCGCGACTTTGTCTTCATCGATGATGTGGTGGCGGTCAACCTCTGGTTCTTCGACCATCCCGAGCGCTCGGGCCTGTTCAACCTGGGCAGCGGACGGGCGCAGGCCTTCAACGACGTGGCCCTGGCCGTCGTGCAGTCGCTGCAGCGCCAGCGCGGCCAGGCCGGCGTGGCCGATCTGACGCAGGCTGTGAAAGACCAGCTGATTGCCTACATCGACTTCCCAGACGCCCTGGTGGGCAAGTACCAGTGCCACACGCAGGCCGATCTGAGCGCCTTGCGCCAGGCCGGTTGCGAGCACCGCTTTGCCGATGTGGCCAGCGGCGTGAGCCGCTACATGGCCGCGCTGGCGGCGCAGGGCTGAGCCTGCTTTAATCAAAAATGGTCAACTGGCTTGATGCCAGGCGGGCGGGGCATCACAGTGGCAGCTTCGCAAGCCTCCTGGGTGCAAGCCATGAAGCCTCTTTGCCAGTTGCCCGCAATCGCCTTGGTCTTGGCCTGCGCCATGCCAGCTTGGTGCCAAACCGATGTCAACACCGCCACCGAAGCGCAGCTCGACATGGTTTTGGGCCTGGGGCCGGCCACCACGCGGCGCATTCTCACTGAGCGCGAGCAGGGGCTGTTTCGCAGCTGGGCAGACCTGATGAAGCGGGTCAAAGGCATCGGCCCGGCATCGGCGCTCAAACTCTCGGCCGGCGGTTTGCAAGTCAACGGCCAGTCCTTCGAGCCCGCGACCCTAGCCCCCACACCGCCCTGAGTCTGCCCCCGCAAGGCAGCACCTTGAGCCGTCCGCTCCCACGGCGCAGATCGGTTTATGCTGCGCCCGTGACCGCCTCGCCCCTGCCGCGCCGCATTGCCCACCTGGACATGGACGCCTTCTTTGCGTCGGTCGAGCTGCTGCGCTATCCGCAGCTCAAAGGCCTGCCGGTGGTCATCGGTGGCGGGCGGCGACAGGCGGACGATGAATTGAGCAAGCGCCACGGCAGCTCGCAGCAGGTGCCCGTCGACGCCTTCCCGCGGCTCAAAGACTATGTGGGCCGCGGCGTGATCACCACCGCCACCTATGCGGCGCGGCAATTCGGTGTGGGCTCGGCCATGGGCCTGATGAAGGCCGCCCGACTGTGCCCGCAAGCCATCGTGCTGCCGGTCGACTTCGATGAAATCCGGCGCTATTCGCGCGCCTTCAAGGACACCATCGCCGAAATCGCTCCGGTGATGGAAGACCGCGGGGTCGACGAGGTCTACATTGATTTCACCGAAGTGCCCGGCGGCCAGCGCGAGGGCGGGCGCTCGCTGGCCCGGCTGATCCAGCGCAGCATCTTCGAGCGCACCGGCCTGACCTGCTCGATCGGCGTGGCGCCCAACAAGCTCATTGCCAAGATGGCCAGCGAGTTCAACAAGCCCAACGGCATCTCCATCGTGTACGAACACGATGTGCAGAGCCTGATTTGGCCGCTGGCCTGCCGCAAGATCAACGGCATTGGCCCCAAGTCCGATGCGCGGCTGCAAGCCCTGGGCATACAGACCATCGGCGAGTTGGCCGCGCGCGAGCGCGACTGGCTGAT
>JBILGP010000006.1:0-15378 GCA_044350985.1 Polaromonas sp.
CCGTAACCCCCGCTGCGTCATTGCGAGGCGCGCAGCGCCGTGGCAATCCATGCCTTTGTGCGACGCCCGATGGATCGCTTCGTTCCTCGCGATGACAGGCCAGGGGTGCAATGCCAGGGCGGGGGCCCGCTTTGCCGGGCGGCAAGGTGTTGCCGGTGTTTGCCGGCGGCAAGGGGCTGCCTTGCCGCTGTGGGGGCTGGCGGGGTGGGTTTGGTGGCGGAAAACAGATGGCACGGGTTTTGCGGTCTAGCGCCTGAAGCCGCATTGTGTTCGGCTGGGTTGTCGGGAAACCGGCAAGTGTGGAACGTGGTCAGCCTCACCCTCGAAGGACCTTGAAGACATGAACTTCATCGACAAAGCCCTCGACATTCATGCCCGGGCGCTCGATGTGCGCAGCCGCCGCATGGAGGTGCTCGCGCGCAACATTGCCAACGCCGACACGCCACATTTCAAGGCCCGTGATGTCGACTTTCGCTCGGTGCTGAGCAATGCCCGCCACGAGCCCATGGTGGCCACCCGCAAGGGGCATGTGGACAGTGCCGTGCAGGACAACTCCGATGGCATGCGCTACCGGATTCCGTTCAACGTGGCTTTTGACGGCAACACGGTTGAACTCAATATTGAGCAGGCGCAATACGGTAAGGCCGCTGCCGACTACCAGGCGACGCTGCAGTTTCTCGAACAGCGCGTGAGCTCCATGCGCCGGGCGTTGAAGGGGGATTGATCCATGGCTATCGACAACATATTTGGTATTGCCGGCTCGGCGCTCAACGCCCAGATGGCCCGCATGAACGCGACGGCGTCCAATCTGGCCAACGCCAGCACGGTGGCCGGCAATGAGCAGGAGGCCTTTCGGGCCAAGCGCACGGTGTTCAAGGCGGTGCTCGAGGAGAAAACCCCAGTGCCGCGCGACCAGACCTACCAGGGCGGCGTGCGCATTGATGCGCTGATTGACGATCCGGCGCCGATCAAGCGCATGTCCGACCCGGGCAATCCGCTGGCTGACAAGGACGGCTATGTCTATATGTCCAACGTCAACGAGATGACCGAGATGGTCGAGATGATGGCCGCCTCGCGCTCCTACCAGAACAACGTCGAAGTGATCAACACGACGCGTCAGCTCATGATGCGCACGATTGATATCACCCGCAGCTAAACGCACGCATGACCATGGCCACCACCGCCCTGTACACCAACGCCGCGAGCATCAACCCCTCGGCGGCCGCCTCGCGCGCCATGCCGGCGGGCATCAAGAGCTACGAGCAAGAGCTGGCCAAACCCAAGGCCAATGGCACCACCGCCAACCAGCAGGACTTTCTCAAGCTGTTCACCACGCAGCTGCAGAACCAAAACCCGCTCGATCCGACCAAAAACGAGGCGTTTGTGGCGCAGCTGGCCCAGTTCTCGCAGCTCGAGGCGACCACCAACATGGCCACGCAGTTGTCGGCACTGACCGCTTCGCTGCAAGGCGATCGCATGATGGCCGGTGCCGCGCTGATTGGCAAAAGCGTGGTGGTACCAGGCAACACCTTCACCCACACAAAAGACCAGCCGGTGCAGGCCAGTATCGAGCTGCCCAACGGCGCCGACGGCGTGCAGATCGATGTGCTCAACGCCGCAGGCCAGAGCGTCTTTCAGCAAATTCTCGGGCCGCAGCAGGCCGGCAGCCTGTCGCTGTCGTGGAGTGGTCAGAGCAGCAACGGCTCGGCCGTGCCCGAAGGCACCTACCGCTTTCGGGTGGCGGCTGTGGCGCAGGGCAAGAACATTGCGCCCACGGTCAGCACCTTGTCTGAGATTCGCAGCATCAGCCAGGACGCCACCGGTCAGATGCTGGTGCAGGTTCAAGGTGGCCAGACGGTCAAGATGGCCGACATCAAGCGCATTGGTGGTTGATTTTTTTCCAGGTTAGACGCACGCAAGCGATCGCCTCATTGGTTTACAGGAGTAGCACATGTCTTTCTACACATCGCTCACGGGTTTGAATTCGGCCACCGCCCAGTTGGCAGTGACCAGCAACAACATCGCCAACGTGGGCACCACCGGCTTCAAACGATCACGCGCCGACTTCGGCGACATCTTTGCCACCTCGCCGCTGCAGAAAGCCTCCTCGACCGTCGGTCAGGGTGTGGCGCTCAAGCAGGTGAGCCAGGAGTTCAGCCAGGGCAATGTGTCCTTCTCGTCCAACGCGCTCGATCTGGCGATCACCGGCGACGGCTTTTTCCCGCTCAAGTCGGCCGACGGTCTGCAGGACATCTACACCCGCAACGGCTCCTTCATGCTCAACGAGCAGTTCAACGTGGTCAACTCGGCCGGCCAGCGCTTGATGGCGGCAACGGTGGACTCGACCGGCAGCGCCAATGTCAACGAGCGGGTGGTGCTGACCATTCCGCAAAAGACCTCGGGCGAGGCGCGTCAGACCTCGCTGGTGGAGTTGGGCCTGAACTTTCCAGCCGATGCGCAGGTGATCACCGATTCCTTCAACCGCGCCAATCCGGCCACCTACAACAAGAGCACCGCGATGACGGTGTATGACAACGGAGGCAACGGCTACCTGGCCACGGTCTACTATGTCAAGACGGCCAATGCCAACCAGAACAGCCCCTTCAACAAGTGGCAGACCTTTGTGTTCGTGGGTGACGACCAGGTCAATGCCTCGCTGGTACAGGCCACCGACTCGGCCGGCGAGCGCCTCTATGTCAACCAGTACGGCCAGATCAAGCCTTTCGGCGAGGTCAAGGATGAGATCACCACGGCCAAGACGCAGCTGATCTCGCTTGACGAGCTGACCGACGTACGCTCCTCGCAACCGGCCACGGTCTCGAGCACCGAGCCGATCGACACTCAGACATTTGACCTGACCAACGGCATCAACTTCAAGGACTGGGCGGCGCAGTCGGCCGACAACAAGGCCTTGCTGGCCAATGTTTTCACCCTGGATGTGGACGGCTCTAACAACCCGATCAAGGTGGACCTGAGCTACCTGGCCGACCTCAACCAAAAGCTCACCGGCAACCAGGTGGCCGCTGAGATGACCAGCTACCTCAACCGGGCTTTTGGCGACGAGGCCTATTTCAACTTGAGCGTGGCGGCCAACCGTGAGGTGACTGTGCGCACCAGCCGCGTGGTCGATACTGCCGGCGCGCCCAAACCCATTAATGTGCAGCTGGCGCAGACCGATTTCACGCTGCCCGCCGGCACCACCTTCGATTGGAGCAAGCTGACGATCGAGCAGGTCACGGCCGCGCTGCAAAAGAACATGGACAACAACACCGACCTCAAGGCCGGTGGCAGCAACACGGTCAAGGTCGCTTACGACTACAACCTGCGCACCTTCAAGTTCACCGATGGCACCAGCAGTGTGAGCATTGCCCAGGGCGCAGCAGGCCGTAACGAGGTGTTCGGTTTGGGCACCACGCCGGTTGAGATGGCCGAAGACGGCTCCAACAGCCTGCAGGTCATTCCCAATGGCAGCATGATCCGACCGGTCAACGAGCAGCGCTACGGCATCAAGGTCAGCTTTGATGCGAGCAACAAGACGTTTGCGGTCAAGTCCGGCACCACCGGCGACGAGGCCAGCATCAAGCTCACGCTCGACCGTCTCACCACGGGTGACAAGTCTTCTCTTGGCGAGAAGCTCTTTGGCTTCAAGGATTCGGAGGTCGCCACGTCGGCTGTGGCCTTGCGCGGTATCGAGTCGTCTCCAGCGGTCGCCTACGGCGGCACCCCGACGATCAACGTGACCAACAACTTTGCGGTGGACAACACCAACAACCGCTTCGTGGTCACGGTCGACGGTGTCAAGGGCACGGTGGTCATCCCCACGGGCAATGACTACTCGGTCGAATCGTTCGCTGCGGCCTTGCAAAAAGGCATCAACTCGATGGCCAATAACACCAATGGCGTGCCCGAGACGGTCAACGGCGTGCGAGTGGGCTACGACTATGGACGCAACCGCTTTGTGTTCACCACCGGCACCACCTCGTCGGATTCGTTCATTAAGATTTCGGGCCAGCCCACCTGGGGCCTGGAGCAGGTCGAAGCCGGTCGCGGCCAGACCTCCACCTGGATCAAGCCCACCCAGCACGCCGACCTGGTGGGCGCGCAGATGGTGCCCAAGTACATCGACAGCGACGGCCGCGAAACCACCAACGGGGACGGCTACACGGTGCTGCCGGCCTGGTCGCCGATCTTTCTGGACAAGGGCGAGCTGACCTTTGACACCGGCGGCAAGCTGGTCTCGCCCATGGGTGGCACGCAGTTGGAGACGGTCTATCTGGCCGGCGGTAAGGGCGCATTGACGATCAATATTGACTACTCGGCCTCGACCCAGTTCTCGTCCCCCTTTGCGGTGCTGTCGCAGTCGCAAGATGGCGCGCCCGAGGGTGACCTGGTGGGCGTGACGATTGCCAACGACGGTCTGGTCAGCGCTTCGTATTCCAACGGCACGCAAAAGTCGCTGGCCAAAATCTTGTTGGTCAACTTCTCGAGTCCGGCGGGCTTGCGCCAGGCAGGTGACTCCAGCTTCCTGGCCTCGGCCGCCTCGGGCAGCCCGATTCTGGGTACCGCCGGTACGGCCGGCTTCGGCACCATACGCGCCGGTGCCACCGAGCGATCGAACGTGGACTTGACCCAGGAGCTGGTGGACCTGATCACCGCGCAGCGTAACTTCCAGGCCAATGCCAAGGCGATCGAGACATCGACCACGATGACTCAGGCCATCATCAACATCCGCGGCTGATCCTCGCTCGATCGGTAAATCGGAACCAGCACAAGGAACTTGAGACATGGACCGTCTTGCATTTAACGCGGTGGCTGCCATCAACGAAAACCGGGTGGCGCGTCAGATCACGGCCAACGAGCTGGCCAACGTGTCAACACCGGGCTTCAAGCGCAGCTACGAGGTCGCGATGCGGGCCATCAAGGTCGAAGGCCCCGGCCTGGAGACCCGCTTGCAGCCACAGGCGGTCAGCTCGGACGTCATCTCCATGCGCCCGGGTGCGATCATGGCCACCGGCCGCGACCTGGATGTGGCGATCAATGAAAAGGCGGTGCTGGGTGTGAGCACCCGGGACGGCCAACTGGCCTTTACCCGCCGCGGCGACTTGCAGGTTTCGGCCTCGGGCGTGCTGCAAAACGGCTCGGGCTTTGTTGTGCGGGGTGACAACGGTCAGCCGATCACGCTGCCCATCGGCAGCAAGGTCAATATCAATCCTGACGGCAGCATTTATGCCACCAGCGATGCGCAGATGGCCGACCCGGGCGTGCTGGTCGGGCGGCTCATGCTGCGCGACTCAAGCCAGGCCAAGCTGGTGCGGCGCGAGGACGGGCTGTTTCAGCCCGAAGGCACGCCAGGGGCTGACATCACCAATGGCACCCTGCGCCCCTCGGTCACGCCCAAGGCGCTGGAGGGCAGCAACGTCAATGCGATGGAAATCATGATCAAGCTGATCGATCAGTCGCGCAGCTTCGAGCAGCAGATTCGCATCATCAAGGAAAGCAAAACCGGCGATGAGGCTGGCGCCTCGATGCTCAAGACCAGCGGTTGAAGTCCCGCCTGGCCTTTACTGAATACG
Source organism: Polaromonas sp. (assembly GCA_044350985.1). Taxonomy (GTDB): domain Bacteria; phylum Pseudomonadota; class Gammaproteobacteria; order Burkholderiales; family Burkholderiaceae_C; genus Polaromonas. Next base: position 5,574 of record JBILGP010000006.1, read on the forward strand.
AAACAAGGAGCGCAATATGGATGCATCGATGTGGGTGGCCAAGACGGGCCTGGATGCCCAGCAGACCCGGATGAACGTCATCTCGAACAACCTGGCCAACGTCAACACGACGGGCTTCAAGCGCGACCGCGCGGTGTTCGAGGACATGCTCTACCAAAATCTGCGCCAGGCCGGCGGCCAGACCGATGCCAACTCACAGGCGCCCACCGGCCTGATGCTGGGCACCGGCGTGCGGGTGGTGGCCACCGAAAAGATTCATGCCCAGGGCAATATGGTGACCACGCAAAATCCGCTGGACCTGGCCGTTGCCGGTGGCGGGTTCTTTCAAATTGCCCAAAGCGACGGCACGCTGGCCTACACCCGCGATGGCGGCTTCAAGCTGTCCAACAGCGGCCAGCTCGTCACCTCCAGCGGCGCGCTGCTGCAGCCGGCGATCACCGTTCCGCAGAACGCGGCCTCGCTGACCGTGGGCCGCGACGGTACGGTCTCGGTGGAGCTGACCGGCGGCGGCAACCAGGTGCTGGGCCAAATTCAGATCGCTCGTTTCGTCAACCCCAGCGGCCTGCAGTCGCTCGGGCAGAACCTACTCAAGGAAACGCCGGCCTCGGGCGCTCCGCAGGTGCTGGTGCCCGGTCAGGGCGGTGCCGGATCGATCGTGCAGGGCGCGCAAGAAGCATCCAACGTCAACGTGGTCGAAGAGATGGTCAGCATGATCGAGACGCAGCGTGCCTACGAGATCAACTCCAAAGCCATCCAAGCCGTCGACGGCATGCTCAAGTTCATCAACAACAACCTCTGATCGAAGGCCAGATTCATGAAATCTCTTTTTGCTCTAGGCGCCTTGGTCGCGCTGGCCGGCTGCACCGTGCTGCCGCCCCAGCCGCTCAAGCACAGCGCCGATTTCGCGCCCGTCATCCCGGCGCTTCGCGAAAAGCCGGCCGTGGCCACGGGTGCGATCTACCACGCCCGCATCAGCGACAACTTCTTTGGACGCGGTCGCAACCACCAAGTTGGCGACGTCATCACGGTCATTCTCAACGAGTCGACCCAGGCAGCGCGTACCGCCAACACCGAAGTCAACCGCAAGGCAAGCAACGATGTCGTGCCCCTGGGCCTGGGCAACAAGCTGCGCAACGTGGGTCTGGGCGGGGTGGACCTGCGCAACGCCAACGTGGCGTCCAGCGGCAAGGGCACGGCCGATCAGCAGGCCAGCCTTGAGGGTGCGGTGGCCGTGACCGTGGTCGATGTGCTGCCCAACGGTAACCTGGTGCTGCGCGGCGAAAAGCAACTGGCACTGACCGAAGGCGCCGAGATCATTCAGGTGGCCGGCATCATCCGGCCTGAAGACGTGGCGCCCAACAACACGGTGCAATCCAGGCGCCTGGCCAATGCCCAGATCACCTACCGCGGCACCGGCGACCTGGCCGCCGCTTCCAAGCCGGGCTGGGGCACCAGCATGCTGCTCAAGCTTTGGCCCTTCTAAGGTAGACCCAACATGAAATCTTTTGGCTCCTTTGCGCTGCTCTGCCTGGGTCTGGCCTTGGCGGCCTCGCCGCCGGCTGCACGCGCCGACCGCATCAAAGACCTCACCCATGTGGCGGCCAAGCGCTCCAACCAGCTCATCGGTTACGGCCTGGTGGTCGGTCTGCAAGGCTCGGGCGACGGCTCGGATGTGTCGTTTACCGCGCAAAGCATGAAAACCATGCTCTCGCGCCTGGGCGTGGCGATGGAAGGCGCTCTGGCCGACTTCGAGACGTCCACCGGTGGCGGCAAGATGGACATCAAGAACGTTGCCGCGGTGATGGTCACGGCCGAGTTGCCTGGCTTTGCCAAGCCGGGTCAAAAAATCGACATCAACGTCTCGGCCATCGGCAAGGCGAGCAATCTGCGCGGCGGCAATTTGCTGCTGACCAGCTTGCGTGGAGTCGATGGTGAGGTCTATGCCTTGGCCCAGGGCGCTCTGACGGCCACCGGCATCGATGCCGCCGGCGCTGGCACCAAAGTGGCCATCGGCGTGCCGACCTCGGCCCGGGTTCCCGGCGGTGCCACGGTCGAGCGCGTGGTCGACACGCCTTTTGCCAACGCCGAGCAGCTGATTTTGAATGTGCGCGACGGCGATTTCACGACCATGGCGGCAATTGTTGCGGCGGTCAATTCACGCTTTGGTGAGGGGGTGGCCCAGGCCATCGACAGCGTCTCGGTGGCCATCCGCGCGCCGCGGGATCTGAGCCAGCGCGTGGCCTTCATGAGCATGGTCGAAAACCTCGATGTGCAGCCTGGCGAGCCACCGGCGCGCGTGGTCATCAATTCGCGCACCGGCACGGTGGTGATCAGCCGCAACGTGCGGGTGACGGCCGCTGCCGTCTCGCACGGCACGATTTCGGTGGCGATTTCGGCCACCAACGAGGTCTCGCAACCCAATCCGCTGGGCGCCGGTCAGACGGTGGGTGTGCAAAACGCCGAAGTGGCCGTCAACGAGCCCAATAAACCCATGTTCTTGTTTCAGCCCGGTGTGGATCTGCGCCAGATCGTGGACGCGGTCAACCAGGTGGGCGCCTCCCCCTCGTCGCTCATTGCCATTCTTGAGGCGCTCAAGACCTCGGGCAGCTTGCGCGCCGAGTTGGTCGTCATCTGATCGCTGCAGGAAGAAAGCCGCACCATGGACTCGGTCAACAACGCCAGCACCCGCAGCTACCTTGATTTTCAGGGCCTGGGCGAGCTCAAGGGCCGCGCTGCGCGCGATGGCAAGTCGGCGCTGCGCGAGACGGCGCAGCAGTTCGAGGCCATGTTCTTGCAGATGATGATGAAGTCCATGCGCGAGTCGATCGAAAAAAGTGACCTGACCCATTCTGAGCATGCCGAGATGTTTGAGGGCATGTTCGACCGCGAGGTCTCGCTGGCCATGGCCCGGCGCAACAGCCTGGGCTTGGCCGATATGCTGGTGCAAGCCCAGACCCGTCAGATGTCGGCCATGAGCACGGCCGAGGCGCTGCAGTCGCGCCCGGGCGAGCCGGCTGGCAAGGCCGCCGACAAGCCCGCCGACAAGCCCGCTATTCGCCGGCTTGACGCAAGCCAGCCGGCCCTGCCGCTGCAGCCCAGCGCACCGGCCTGGGAGGCGCTCAAGCGCCCGGGCGGCCCCATCCCCCTGAACAAAATCGGAGGTGACCGGTGAGCGATCTGCTGGGCATTGCCGGCAATGCGGTCAACGCCTACCAGCTTGCGCTGGGGACGGTGAGCAACAACATTGCCAACGTCTCGACCGACGGCTACACCCGCCAGGCGGTTGAGCTCAATGCCGGCACGCCCCGTCAGCTCGGTACCGCCTATATTGGCACCGGCGTGGTGTTCGACCGCGTTAAGCGCCAGTACGATGCGTTTGCCGAGTCCAATTTGCGCAACAGCACGAGCGAGCTTTACAGCCAGTCGCCCGTGGTCGAATATGCCAATCGGGTGATCGATCTGATGGGCAGCGAAACCGCCGGTCTGACCAGCTCGTTTGACCAATTCTTCTCGGCCGCGCGCTCGCTGACCACCGACCCGGCCTCAACCGTGCTGCGCGGTGAGCTCTACCGCGGCGCGCAAGGGGTGGCCGCCCGTTTTGGGCAGATTTCCAGCCAGCTCGATCTGATTGATACCGAAACGCGCGAGGCGGTGTCCGCCAGCCTGGGCGAGGTCAACACCATCTCGCAGCAGCTGGCCGCCATCAACGCGCAGATGGCCAAGGTGGGGTTGGCCTCACGCCAGCCTTCTGAGCTGCTCGATCAGCGCGATCGCCTGCTGCGTCAGCTCTCCGAGCTGGTGGGCATCCGCACCGCGTTCGAGCCCAGCGGCTCCGTGACGGTGGCCCTGGGCGGCACCATCAACCGCGATGTCATTGTGTCAGGCACCGCGTCGGTGCGTGTGGGCTACACCTCCAACGTGGCCGCACCCGAGCGCATCGGTCTCATGTACGACCCCTATGGCCCCAAGCCTGCGCTGCTGACGGGCGTGACCAGCGGCAAGCTCGCCGGTCTGCTGACCTTTCGCGACCAGGTGCTGGAGTCCACCCGTGATGCGATGGGCTTTTTGGTCGATAAATTTGTCAGCGAGGTCAATGCCCAGCACCGTGCCGGTGTCGACGCCTACGGTCAGCCCGGCGGCGACCTGTTTGCGATAGACCCCTCCGCAGCCCAGGCCGCCGGCGGCATTTCGGTGGCCATTGACGACCCCATGCGGCTGGCAGCAGCGGCCCAATTTCGGGTGACCGAGAACTCAACCAACACGGGCCTGGCCGACGCCACGGTGGCCTTCAAGCAGCCTGAGCAGTCGGGGCCCGAGGCCTTGCAGCAGGTCTTGCCCAACAACCCCCATCCGTCGGCCGGCAAGCTGCTCGAGCTCAGTGCGGCAGCGGCGCTGGTTCCGGTGGCCACGGTACCAGCGGGCCTGCGTGAGGTGACGATTTACCTCAATGAGGCCAGCGGCGATCAGCAGTTGCAGCTGGTGACCCGCGACGGCCGCCATGTTCTGGGTGCCCCGCTCGGTGCGGCCGAACAAGACCAGCTGCTGGCCAACGCCGGCATGGCAACCGGCGCCACCTACAGCACCACCTACTTGGGCGCCAGCGGTGCGACGGCCTACAAAGACATGGACGTGTTTTACGGCGCCCGCGCCGAAAAGCGCGCGCTGCAGCGCTTTGACCCGCAGGGCAATGCGGCCACACCGGTGGCCGGACCGGCCATCCTGACCAGTGGCCCGATGGCCACGGGCTTGAGCGGTTTGCCGGCCGGCACCTTGACGCTCAATGGCGTGGCCTTGCCCGCCCTGACGGGCACCAGCGGCAGCGTGCAAGCTGGCGATGTGGCCAACTGGATCAACAGCTGGGCTGCCGCGCGCAACCCGGCGCAGGGCATCTCGGCCCGCGCCTTCACTGAAATTCGGGTGCCGGCAGCCAATTTGCGCAACGCCAATTCGCTCGACCTCGAAGGCGTGCGGATTCCCCGGCCCGCAGCCGTGCCGGCCACCGCCGACGGCTGGGCCGAGCAAATCAATGCAGCCCTGGGCCAGACGGGGGTCAAGGCCCAGGTGCTGGCCACCGGCGAGCTGGTGCTGGGCAACGAAACGGGCCAGCCCATCACCATCGGCCCGGCTGGCGGCAACGCCCTGGGGCTCGATGCCAAGGCCTACGGCGGGCAGGTGGAGATCACCCGGGCGCTCAGCAATGCCGAGGGCGGCACTTCGATCGAAATCGGCTTTGGGGCGACGGGCAAGCCCAGCGATCTGGCCCAACTGGGTATTCGCACGGCTGCCTATGTACGCGGCCAGATGCCCGAAGACCTGATCGCTTTTGTGACTGACTCGGGTGCCAGCCAGGCCAAGGTGTCGGCCAGCTACCAGGGTGAGCCCACCGAGCTGGGCCCGTCGCTGCGCGAGCAGCCGATGGAGGTGGAGTTTGTGGCCGGTGCGGCGGCAGGCTCCATGCGCTACCGCATCACCGACCTGAACACCGGCACCGTGATGGCCGAGCGCGATCTCGACCTCAAGTTGCTCAATACCGCCGAGCCGGGCGGCGGCATCGTCTTTCAGGGTTTGGCGATCAGCTTTAGCAGCGCGCCCAAGCTGGGCGACCGCTTCTTGCTCGATGGCAACAAGGACGGCGCGGGCAACAACGACAACATGCGCGCCCTGGCCGGTTTGTCCGACCTCAAAGTTGTGGGCGGCAGCAAGACCATCAGCGCGGCCTATATCGACCACGTCAACGAGATGGGCAACATCTCGCGCCAGGCCTCGATTGCCCGAGACGCGCTCGAGGTGGTGCGCGAGCAGGCGGCCGAGACGCGCGACAAGGTCTCGGGCGTCAACCTCGATGAAGAGGCGGCCAGCCTGATTCGTTTTCAGCAGGCCTATCAGGCCTCGGCCAAAGTCATGCAGACGGCCTCGCAGTTGTTTGATGCGGTGCTACAGATCGCCTGAGCGGAGCCCTGACCCATGAAGATTTCAACCGCCCACCTGTTCGATCGCGCCGGCGAGCAAATGAGCAGGCTGCAATCGTCCTTGCTCAATTCGCAAAACCAGATGGCCACGGGCAAGCAGATCGTGCGCCCCAGCGACGAGCCCAACCGGGTGGCCACCATCGCCCGACTCAATTCACTGCAGGCGCGCCACGACAACTACATGGCCAATATGGAGTTGGTCAAGGCCCGCTTTGGCACGGAAGAGGGCGCGGTGTCCAGCGCCGTGCAGGTGATGTACCGGGTCAAGGAGCTGACCGTGCAGGCCAGCAACGACACCATCAGCCCGTCCGACCGCCAGGCCATTGCCACCGAGTTGCAGGGCCTGCGCGAGCAGATGCTCAGCCTGGCCAACACCCGCGACACCAGCGGCAACTACATGTTTGCCGGCAGTCGCGTGGGCGAGCCGCCCTTTGAGGCGCCGGCCAGCGATCCGCAGGCCTCGCCGGTCTACCAGGGCGACAAGACGCGCATGGAAGTCATGATTGGCGACCAGCGCTCGCTGCCCATCAACCGGCCCGGCTCTGAAGTCTTTGGCCGCGTGCTGCGCACCGATGGGGCAGGGCAGGTGGAGGGTGTGGGCTTTTTTCAGGCCTTCGACGACCTGATTGCCGGCGTGCGCGAATCCAAGCTCACCGAGGTTCAGCGCGGCAACGGCGATGTCAACCAGATGCTTGAGGGCCTGACCCTGGCGCAGGCCGACATCGGCACCGACCAGGCGATTTTGGAGCAGCAGACGGCCAGCACCGAAGACACCCTGACCACGCTGCGACTGACCTTGTCGGACGTGCAGGATCTGGACTATGCCAAGGCGATCGCTCTGATGAACAAGCAGATGCTCTCGCTGGAGGCCGCGCAAAGCAGCTTTGCCAAGGTCTCGCAGCTGTCCTTGTTCCAGTACTTGCGCTAAACAGCCGGGACGCTGGCTCTCAAGTTCTCTGATTTCGCACCGATTCACGACAAAACCGCTACTTTTTGAAGGCCCCCATGGCCACCAGCAACGTCAATATCGTCAACACCCTCGGCGCCGGCTCCGGCATCGACAGCAAGGCGCTGGCGAAAAGCCTGGTGGAAGCCGAGCGCGCGCCGCGCCAAGGGGTGATCGATAGCAAGATTCAAAAGGAAGAGGCGCGCATCACGGGGCACGGCGCGATCAAGTCTTTGCTGACCCAGTTGCAGACGGCGATCGGCAAGATCAACGATGCCAGTGAATTCACCTCCATCGTCCCCAACAATCCGCAGCCCAATGCCTTTGGCGTGACGGCCAGCGCGGCTGCGATGTCGGGCAGCTACAGCATCAAGGTGAACGACATTGCCAAGGCGACTCGGCTGGCCACCGAAAACTTCCCCAGCAGCAGCGCCAAACTGAACGACGGCAACTCGTTTGATTTGGTGTTTAACCCGGCGGTTAAGCTAACCGAGCGCCACACCTTGACCTTCTCAGAGCTGACCAGTGGTCAGTCTGTGACCGTGGGCGGTCTGAAACTCACTGCCACGCAAGCGATGAGCGCCGAAGATGTGGCCGCAGCCTTCAGCAACCCTTCGGTGACTGGTAATGCTTATCGGTTTGACGGAAGCCTGGTCGACTGGACCCCTGGCACCGCCTCGGCTGGCAGCCTTGCCTTTACCAGCACCACCCCTGAGGCCAATGTGACCGATCTGGCCATCACCACTGCAGGTGATGGTGGGGCGGTTCTTGCGCCGGTCGCGCCAAAGCGGGTGGCTGAGCAGGGCAGGGGTATCCAAAATATCGCGGTGACCAACGCCACCCCGGCCGGCGTGGCCGCCGCCGTCAACGCCAGCACCAGCAGCACTGGTTTGAGCGCCCGGTTGATCAACACGGGCAGTGGCTTTTCGATCGTCTTCTCAGGGCAGACCGGTCAGGCCAATCAATACACCCTGCAGGGCCTGCCTTCGGGCATGATCATGCGAAACCAACCGCTTGAAACTGCGCAGGATGCTGATCTCGAAATCAATGGACTGCCCATTACCAGCTCGACCAACCGGCTCAGTGACACCATCCCGGGCCTGACTCTCGATCTGTACGCGCGCACCACCGGTGACGTGCGGCTCGACCTCAACCGCCAGACTACCGGCATCAAGGACAACATCAAGGCGGTGGTCGAGGCCTATAACCAATTTGACGAGAGCCTGAAGGTGCTGGGTGACCAGGACAGCGAGGTCGAGGAATTCGGCGGCGCGCTGGCGGGCGACAGTATTTTGACGATGGTGCGCAGCCAAATACGCGGCATGTTCACCAAGGACGCCAAGGCTTACCCGGGTGACGACGACACCCAAAGCCCGCTCAACCCCAATGTGTACGCAGCCCGGCACATCGGCATCAGCTTTGACCGCACCGGCAAGCTCACGCTCGACGAGGCCAAGCTCGACAGCGCCATGGCCGCCAATTTTGACCAGGTGGTCACGATGCTGACGGCCAACAAAACCAGCCAGAGCATCTACAGCCCCGCCCCGGGCGGCCTGGCGGGCGACGCCTTCAAGAACATCGACAAGATGCTGCGCTCGACCGGCGTGATCGACGCGCGGAGCAAGAGCGCCACCGTCAAAATCGACCAGTACAAAAAAGAGCTCACCCAGCTCGAGGAGCGCATGAGCGCCTTGCTTGAGCGCTACACCCAGCAATTTGCGGTGATGGACAGCATCGTCGGTCAAAGCACCAGCACCCGAAACAGCCTGACCAACAGCTTCAAGGGGCTGATGGCGATGTACACCAACAACTGATCGGCCGTCGTTCGACAGCGTAGGAGCTTGGTCGGGATTGGGGTTTACCCTTGATTTCTCGCGCTCTACGGCCAGATCTCAAAAAATCTTCACGAAGCGGCTAAAGTTTGCCGCCCCCGCGCCGAATCCCCGGACAAGCCGCCTTGTTTGGGTGGCTGTCCGTCTTTGGGCAGCCTTTCACAGCATGTGCTGGCCCTCCTGGAAAGGACCAAGCCATGACACCGATCAGCGCCACCACACCCCCACCGTCGCGCCCCGCGCCCGAGGCCGCTGAGCCGGCGCGTGCGGCTGCCGGCCAAAAGCCGGTTGTGCAGCCCAACAAGGCCGCCACCGCCACTCTTGCAGAGACGGGCGCGGACATGCAAGCCATGCGCCAGGAAATGAAACAGGCCCTGGAGCGTTTGAATCAGCAGGCCTCCAAGGACGGTCGCAAGTTGAACTTCTCTATAGACGAAGTGGCCGACCGCATGGTGATCACCGTGCGCAAGACCGAGACGGGCGAAGTGATCCGCCAGATTCCTGATGAAGCCCTGCTGCGCGTGGCCCACAACATCGAGGAGCTCAAGGGGCTGCTCCATAACAAAACGATTTGATTTGTCACGTTTCCTGCGATCAGCCCTCAAGTTCTCTGCGCAGGCTCCGATTCATATCGCAACAGGAATTCAAAACAGATTTTCTGTAACAGGCAGGTCCTACTCCCTTTCGGTCCCTGCCAGCCCTTGTGAAACATCTCTTGAAGGAGTAAGACCATGTCAGTGATCAATACCAACGTCAAGTCCATCATGGCGCAAAACGCCCTGGCGACCAACAACCGCAGCCTGACCAAATCGATGGAGCAGCTGTCGACCGGCAAGCGCATCAACAGCGCGGCTGACGACGCAGCCGGCCTGGCGATCACGAGCCGGATGCAGGCGCAGATTCGCGGTTTGAACCAGGCCGTGCGCAACGCCAACGATGCGGTCTCGATGATGCAAACTGCTGAAGGCGCGACCAAAGAAATCACCAACATGCTCGAGCGCATGCGTGAACTTGCAGTCCAGGCCGCCAACGACACCTATGGCGCCGATGACCGGACG
>JBILGP010000182.1:0-4826 GCA_044350985.1 Polaromonas sp.
CTCGATGTCAAGACGAGGCTCGATTTTGTCTACGGCGTCTTGCCCGAGTTGCTGCCCATGCGAGAGCGGCGTGCCTTGCTGCTGTCGGGCGGGCAGCAAAAGCTCGCCGCGTTGGCGCGCGCTTTGGTGGTGGGCACTCGCCTGTTGCTGCTCGATGAGCCGTTTGAAGGCGTGGCACCGGCGCTGTCCCAGCGCTTGTCCGAGGTGGTGGCAGGCCTGCGGGGCAGCGGGCTGTCGGTGCTGATCAGTCAGTCGGACATCAACCACTCGCGCTCCCTGCTCGACGCCGAAGTGGTGATCGAGCGCGGCGCCAATCAAGCCGCAGCGGCGCGCAGCGCCTGAGGCGCCCCGGGCCGGGATAGGGCTGCAGGCGCGGCTCCAACATGCCCACGCCGAGCGGGTCTTGCCCTGTGGGAGCGCCGCCCTCGGCGCGATAGCTTCGTTTCCGGTCGGCTCAAGCCACAGCCACTTGTAGGCCTGCAGCGCGCCTAGGTGTCGGCGCAGCGCGCCTTTTGCTGACGAGTGGCCCATGCCGGGCACTTTGACCCCAAAAATTGGCTCCACCTCATCACCCTGCGTCCACCGGCGCTCGAAAGGAAAAGGCCATGCACATCGACGCGCGCGAGCTTGGCGTGCAGGAACAGGACTGTGACCTGTGCATCATCGGCGCGGGCCCGGCGGGCATCAGCCTGGCGCGCGAATTCATCGGCCAGGGGCTGCGCGTGGCCTTGCTTGAAAGCGGCGGCATCGAGCCCGATGCACGCGTGCAGGCCCTTGCCGAAGGACCGACCTTCGGCGACATCAAACCTTCGGCCGAGGTCAATCGGCGCCAGTTTGGCGGCAATGCCAATGTCTGGTGCATCGGCCTGGGCCGGGCCGAACAAGGCCTGCGCCACGCATTGTTCGACGAGATCGACTTTGAGCCCCGGCCCTGGCTGGGCCATGCCGGCTGGCCGCTGCGCCGCGCCGATCTGATGGGCGCTTACGAGCGCGCACAACAGGTGTGCGCCGGTGGACTGTTCGACTACGAGCCGGGCGGCTGGGAAGAGGACAAGGCCCGCCAACTGCCCCTGCAAGGCCAGGGCGTAGAAACCGGCATGTTCCACTTCAGCCCGTTTGAGGTCTTCACCCGCCGCTATCGAACGCAATTGTTTGAGGCCCCCAACATCACGGTCTACACCCACGCCACCGCGATGGAGCTGCTCGGCCGAGCCGACCGCAGCGGCGTGGCCAGCGTGCGCGTCGGTGGGCCGGGGCAGCGCCCCTGGGTGCTGCACGCGCGCAATGTCGTGCTGGCCGCCGGCGGCTATGAAAACGCACGGCTGCTGCTGGCCTCGGCAGAGCCCGACGGCCTGGGCAACGCCCACGATCAGGTGGGGCGCCACTACCACGACCATCTGCAAGGGCACAGCGGCTACCTGTGGCCGCGTGACCCGGCGCTGCTCAATCGGCTGGCTCTGTACGACCTGCGGCTGCGGCGCGGCGCCTGGGTCATGGGCTACCTCAAGCTGTCGCCGCAGGTGCAGGCTCGCGAGGGTTTGCTCAACATCAACTGCATGCTCTTTCCGCGTCCCGCCCAACGCCAGGACCGGGCGATCGAGGCCTTCAACGCCCTGCGCGAGCGCCGACTGCTGCGCCGCAAGTCCAGCGACATGGCGCCGGCCCTGGGCCTGGGCCAAACGCTGGCCAAGCTTTGGCAAATGACGCGCGGCCTGGACTACGTGGCCCGCGTGACGGCGCTGGCTGCGCGCGGTCGCCAGTCCACCGCCTACGGCCTGGGCCACGGCGGCTGGTCGACGCTGGCGCAGCCCGGACAGCGCTTTCGTCGGCTGGAGCTGTGGCACAGCATCGAGCAGAGCCCGCATCCAGACAACCGGGTGCGCTTGAGCCAGGCGCGCGATGCGCTGGGCTGCCGCAAGCTCGAGCTGCACTGGCACTGGTCACAGCAGGACATGGAGCTGACGCTCAAAACCCAGGAGTGGTTTGCCCGTGCGCTGGAACAAGCCGGCCTGGGCCGCGTCGAGCGCGTGCGCCAGGCCGACGGATCACCCCACCTGGCGCGCCCGGCCGGCTCCCACCACCTCATGGGCACCACCCGCATGCACAACGACCCCCGGCAGGGCGTGGTCGATGCCAACTGCCGCGTGCACGGACTGAGCAATGTTTACGTGGCCGGCAGTTCGGTCTTTCCCACCGGCGGCTACGCCAACCCCACCTTGACGCTGGTGGCGCTGGCACTGCGCCTGGCCGATCACCTGAAGGCGCAACCGCATCTGAAGGCCGCGCTGCCGCGCGCCAACAGGGCGCACCCGCCCGTTATGGGTAGCTTGCGCGTATGACCTGCATCAAGTCAGCGACAAAACGCTGGGCCGCATCGGGGCTGGCACCGGTCCAGCCATAGCGCCGCTGGGCGGTCGGCCCCGAACCGTAGACGCGCATGCCCTTGTTGAGCGAGCCGGCCAACAGCCCGTGCGCGGCATCGTCATAAAACCAAAACTCCACAGGTTGCCCCTGAGCGCGCAGCTGCTCACCCCAGGCCTGCGGCGACAGCGAGGTGTCGCCCGGGTTGGCGTGAAAACTGCAGCGCTGCGTGCTGCCCGGCGCGGCCAGGGGCGAGGCGCGATGAACGACGCAGGGGTCGGTGCGGGTGTGCATCCAGTCGTCTTCGCGCCTGCCGCCGTAGTTGTCGATCTTGCCGTAGACCAGCTTGAGCGGCACCCGCAGCTGATCGGGCATGCCGATGCCCGCTGACGGCGCGCCCTCTGCAAACACCGCGCGCACATGCTCGGGCTCAACCACCGCGGCCATGTTGATCGCCACACTGCCGCCATTGGATAGCCCATGAATAAAGATGCGCGAGGTATCAATGCGGCTGCTTTGCCGGACCCACTGGTAAGCGCCCAAGGTGGCCTTGAAGATCATGCGCTGGCGCGACTCGTTGGTCGCGCCGGTCAGAAACAGCGAGGTGCCGCGGTAGGCAAAGCCGTTCATCTCGTAAGCATCGAACAACAAGGTGGCCACACCGCGCCCATTGAGGCGGCGCACCATCTCCTGCTCGGCCCAGCCTGGGCCGTTGCCGCCGTGGGCAATGACCATGACCGGCGGCTTGTCGGCCAGCTTGTCGGCAAAAAATCCCGGCAAGGACAGCTGCACCGAACGGTGACAGGGGTCGAACTCGGCCAGCGGACCGGCCACGGTGTGAAAACCGGGCCGCAGCTCAACCAGGCGGGCCACATCGGCCGGCGCGGGACGGCAGTCGCGCTGCGCCCAGGCGGGAGCCGCAGCCCACAGGCCGTGGGCCAACACCAGGGCACTCAGGCCAGACCGAAAGCTGCAATTGATGAGGCGTACCGGCTCCATCAGATGACCCACTGCACGTTGGACCACTGCGCATGAAAGCCGTTGTCGCTGCGCTGTGCGGCCGGCGCCTGCCCTGCGAGCAACACCCGCAGACCGGCCTGGGCGCTGTCGATCAAGGGCAGGCTGACCCTGCCCTGCAACTGCTGGGCGTAGCCGGCCAGGCCCGCACCGCCCAAAATGATCGAGCGCACACCGGGCACGCTGGCGTCCTGACACGCCTGAGCCAGGCAACGCAGGGCCATGTCGGGATCGGCCAGCATCTGGGCGCCGCTGGGCGTCACGGTTTCGATGTGGCGCAGCTGCGGCCCAAAGCCCAGGGACTGCGCCAGCCGCTCGAGCATGGGGCGCCAGCGCTGGCCGCCGGTGACGATGGCAAAGGGCCCCAGGGCCGAGGCCTCAATGAAGGACGCCTCGGCCAGGCCGGTCACCGGGCAGGCGCTGCATTCGCGCAGCGCAAACAGCCCCGGGTCGCCAAAGCAGCCAAGCAGCACCGCCGCGGGCGGCTGGGCGCCAGGGCGCACCTGTTCAGCCCAGACCTCCAGCGCCGCGTGCGCCGCCACCGCATGGCTGGCCTCGCAGCTGATGTAACTCGCACCAAAACGGGCGGTTTGTGCCTGCAACTGCCAGCCTTCGGGCATGAGCGGGCCGAGCGTGTGCACCAAACGATCGGTGGTCGAGACGCTGGTATTGGGGTTGATCAGCAGCAGCTTGCGCGGCAGGTGGGAAAACATCAACGGACTCCTCGGGGCAGGCGGCCCCTGTCGCTCTTTTATGGTGCAAGCTCATCCAAATTAGTGCAATATTGAGCTTCGGTCGCACATTTTTGGGGCAAACCTCCCCGACTTGGGCTGCCGCAGCAGCCAGCGCGGCAGGGCGTCCAAGGCTTGGCACGGCAATCAGCCCAGGGCAAACCCGAGGTGGCATTGTTCGTGCTGAGCTTAAAGGGCCTAGCCTCTGCGGCTTGCAATTCTCCACCGATCCTAACTCTTCGAAATGCGGAAGGACCCTCTCATGAAACGTCGCGAACTACTGGCCGCCGGCACTGCCGCTCTGGCCGCCCCCTGGGTGCAGGCACAAAGCTCGTCCTGGCCCAACCGCCCGATCCGCCTGATGGTGCAGTACCCACCCGGCGGCCTGGTCGACACGGTGGCCCGTCTGATGGCGCCCCACCTGTCACAAGCCCTGGGGCAGACCGTGGTGGTCGACAACAAGCCGGGCGCCGGCGGTCTGATCGGCACCGACATGGCCTCCAAACAAGCGGCCGACGGCTACACCCTGCTCGTCAGCCATGCTTCGGTGCACATTTACGCCACCGCCACCCGCAACTCCATGCCCTTTGACCCGGTGGGCGACTTCACCCACATGGGCATGCTGGTCGAGGCGCCCATGACGCTGCTGGTGCGCGCGCAGTCGCCCTTCCAGACCATGGCCCAGTACATGGCCGCCGCCAAGAGCCGGCCGGTGCG
>JBILGP010000183.1:0-4824 GCA_044350985.1 Polaromonas sp.
AGATGCTCGACGACAACCCTTTTCTGGAGATGGCCGACGATACGGCCGAGCGCGAGCAGTTTGGCCTGGAGCAGGCCGACGCGCCAGTCAGCCAGGACGCGCGCGACCATGAAGGCGCGCAAGACCTCAGCACGCCAATGGACATGGCGCCGCTTGCGCCGGCTCAGCCTTCGGTGGCCGAGACGCCGAGCAGCGAGTCGAGCGCTGACTCCGACGCCCCGGCTCCGCTTGAAGAGAGCTGGGAAGGCGATGGCAGTGTTGAGACGGCGCCCGACGACAGCGAATGGGGCAGCGATGCCCCGGCGCGCAAGAACAACAACGACGACGAAGAGACCGATGCGATCGACCTGGCGCGTGGCCATGAAACGCTGCAGCAGCATCTGCACCGCCAGTCCCTGTCCTTGAGGCTCTCGCCCGAAGACCGCGCAGCGCTGCACTTCCTGATTGAATCGCTCAACGACGACGGCTACCTGCAAGACAGCCTGGAGCAGCTGGCAGCCGGCCTGGCCGGCGACGACCTCGAAGCCTTTGAAGAGCTGCAGCAGCGCTTTGTGGTCGCCTTGGGCTTGCTGCATCACATGGAGCCCGCCGGTGTGGGCGCGCGCGATCTGGCCGAGTGCCTGAGCTTGCAGCTGCTCGACGAGCGCGACAGCCCGCAGGTGCGCGCGGCCCTGGCCGTGTGCAAGCAGCCCATGGAACTGCTGGCCAAGCGCGACGTCAAGCGCCTGGCGGCGGCCACCGGCTGCAGCGACGACCTGGTCAAGGCGGCCATTGGCATCATCGGGCGGCTCGACCCCAAGCCGGGGCGGCGCTTCGTCGACGTCGAGCGCAACCTGATCGTGCCCGATGTGCTGGTGGTCAAAGCCGGTCGCGGCTTCAAGGTGGTGCTCAATGGCGACGTCATGCCCAAGCTGCGTGTGCACGACATCTATGCCAACGCCCTGAAGGCGCACAAGGGCCAGCAGGCAGCGGCGCTGCAGCAGCGCCTGCAAGAGGCGCGCTGGTTCATCAAGAACATTCAGCAGCGCTTTGAGACCATCTTGCGCGTCTCCACCGCCATCGTCGAGCGGCAGAAAAACTTTTTTGTCCATGGCGAGCTGGCCATGCGCCCGCTCGTGCTGCGTGAGATCGCTGACGAGCTGGGCCTGCATGAATCGACCATCTCGCGCGTGACCACCGCCAAGTACATGAGCACGCCCTACGGCACGTTCGAGCTCAAATACTTCTTTGGCTCGGGCCTGGGCACCGAAACCGGCGCCAACGCCTCAAGCACGGCCGTGCGCGCCCTGATCAAGCAATTTGTGTCCGCTGAAAACGCCGCCAAGCCGCTGAGCGACAACCAAATCTCGGACATGCTGCGCGAGCAGGGCATCGAGTGCGCCCGACGCACCGTGGCCAAATACCGCGAGGCCTTGCGCATTGCGCCGGCCAATTTGCGAAAGACCCTGTGAACGCCCTGACCCTGTTTCTGCCCTGCGCCGCCGGGGTGCAGGACCTGCTGGCCGCCGAAGTGCAGCGCATCACCGGCACCGCGCCCAAGGCCTGGCGCGCCGGCGTGGCCCTGCAAGGCAGTTGGCGCGATGTGATGCGGCTCAATCTGCACAGCCGGCTGGCTCAGCGCGTGCTCGTGCAGCTCGCACAAAACGCTTACCGCAGCGAGCAAGACCTCTACAACGCGGCAGGCAATGTGGCCTGGGAGCTGTGGTTTGGGCCGCAGCACAGCTTCAAGGTGGAGCTCACAGCCCAGCACAGCCCGCTGCAAAGCCTGAACTTTGCCACCTTGCGCATCAAGGATGCGATTGCCGACCGCTTTCGCGCCAAGTTCAACGACCAGCGCCCGAATGTGGAGACCCGCTGGCCCGATGTGCGCATCCACGCCCACCTGACCACCGATGCCGTCACCTTGCACATCGACACCTCGGGCGAGCCCTTGTTCAAGCGCGGCTGGCGACAGGACAAGGGCGACGCGCCCCTAAAGGAAACGCTGGCCGCGGCCATGATCGCGGCCAGCGGCTGGGATCCTCGCAGTGGCGCTGCGCTCTATGACCCCTGCTGCGGCTCGGGCACCATCGCCATTGAAGCGGCGCAGATCGCCTGCCACATGGCGCCGGGCTTGCAGCGCCCCTTTGCCTTTGAAAAGCTCAAGCCCTTTCAGCCCCATGTGTGGCACGACCTCAAGGCACAGGCGCACAGCGAGATCACGGCGCCGATGGCGCCGGTCTTTGGCAGCGATGTGTCGTTTCGCATGGTCGACTTTGCCCAGCGCAACGCCGAGCGCGCCGGTGTGGCCCATGCGCTGCAGCTGCGCGGCGGTGATGCCCTGCAGCGCCCGCCGCCTGCGCCTGGCGGCGTGATGCTGCTCAACCCGCCCTATGGCGAGCGCATCGCGGTGGCCGGCGTGGCTGCACCCGGCGGCGGTCGCCGGGCGCCGCAGCGCGGCGCGCCCGTCGAATCTTTTGACCAAGGTGTCGACGAATTCGGTCAGCCCTTGAGCCCAGCACCACGCCCAGCACCACCCCCAGAACCAACCCCATCACCAGGGCGCAGCGCGGCCGGCGGGCGCGAGCACGCGCAGACCGAAACCGGCCAGCAGGTCGATGACTTCTTTGAGCGCCTTGCCGCCCACTGGAAAAAACAATACGCCGGCTGGAGCGCCCACCTGCTCACGCCCGACCTCAAGCTGCCCGGCAAGATGCGCCTGAAAGAATCGCGCCGCGTGCCCATGTGGAACGGCCCGATCGAATGCCGGCTCTTTCGCTTCGATTTGGTCGCCGGCTCGCCACGCAAAGCAGAGTCTGCTGCACTGCCCCCTGCCGGGCCAGCGCCGCAGTGAGTCCCCCCGAATCAAACCCCCTGCCCCCTTGGGGGAGGGCAGGACTGCCAGAACGTTCACCGTGCCACTTGGCCCAATCAAACTCCCTCCCCCTCTGGGGGAGGGCAGGGGTGGGGGCAGCGGAGGGGCCACCAGCAGCGCACGACCCAGTCACCGAGCGAACCCTAACGGTGGTCATCGACACCAATATCGTGCTCGACCTATTGGTTTTTAACGACCCCAAAAGCGCCGAGCTGCGCGCCGCACTTGAGGCCGGCCGCCTGCAGTGGCTGGCCACCCCCGCCATGCGCGAAGAACTCCTGCGCGTACTGGACTACCCCCAGCTCCAGCCGCGCCTGGCCTTCTACAGACTCACGCCCGCGCAAGTCATGGTCGCCTTCGATGCACTTGCCAACTTGTGCCCCGCCGCACCCAAGGCCCCCTGCACCTGCAAAGACCCGGACGACCAAAAATTCATCGACCTGGCTGTGGTCCACCGGGCGGTGTTGCTCAGCAAGGACAAGGCGGTGCTGGCGATGCGCAAGCGCTTGGAGCGGCTGGGGGTGGGGCTCAATCCTTAAGAAGATCAGAAGTCAATCAGAGCGGGATTGACGGGTCGCCAACCCACGGCCTCAGGAGAAGAAGGGCATCAGCTTGGAGCCTGCTCTTGCCAATTTCTTAGCGACTTCCGCTCTCTCGGAAACCGCGCCTCAGAGGTCTCTTTTCAACCGTAATCGTATTCCATCTGCGCAGGCTGCGGCGCGCAGCTAGGCCCAAGAGGCTGCCTGGATGGGGGCGAACACTGAAGACGGCCAGTATCCTGGCATCAAGGTGACACCATAAGAAAGCAATCGGCTAATCAGTGCTCCATGTATTGCCAATATGCAATACACAAAGGCGACACTGTTCGCGCGGTCGAGAGGAGTTCGGGATGATGGGCCCATCGCTGAGGTGGTTGTCTGAAGTCTTGCGCAGGCTCTTGCGCCAAGCCGGCACTTCTTCAAATACAGGCTCTTTTTCAGCCGGCTGGGTGAGGATCATGTGCGCAACGACAACGAGCGCGGCAAGGGCGCAAGTGCGGCACTTTCGCAGTGAGGGCGCCGGCGCCTCAGCCAGCGCTGTAGCCTTGCGGCCTTTGCGCGAGCGGCTTGCTTAGCGTGGTCGGTCTGGGCATGTTTATGCGGCCCAGTGCCAACATGAAGCTGCGCTACATCAGTCATCGCCTGGTGCCATGGGGTGCTGTAGTCATTGTCGATCTCAGTCGCAAGAAGACTTCACATTGAAGAGGCAAATTTTTAATTTCCTGTTTCTATAGTCGTGGCTAAAAAGGTAAATGGCGTGCTCGAACCAGCATGCCATTCGATGCCGAGGGTGGTGCTGCCGTGTGATCAACAAGCCCGCTGCTCGAGCGTCGTGCCATGTTTCGCTTGCATCAGTGCTGGATATGTTGGGAGGAGCCACTATGTCGCCTGTCGAAGCAATGAGAGTCATCGAAGCGCTTGCCAATGGCATTGATCCAGAGACAGGCGAGGTTTTGCCAGGGCAAAGCCCCTTGAACAGTCCGAATGTCATTCGCGCACTCTTTGTCGCGGGGCAGGCTCTCGAGAAGGCGGTAAAACGCTCAGAGCGTGACAGCTTTCTACCCGCAAACGCTGGGCGCTCTTGGTCCAGTGAAGAAGACCAAGCGCTCCTGGACATGTTTGACTC
Organism: Polaromonas sp.; assembly: GCA_044350985.1. GTDB lineage: Bacteria > Pseudomonadota > Gammaproteobacteria > Burkholderiales > Burkholderiaceae_C > Polaromonas. The sequence goes on from JBILGP010000183.1 coordinate 4,520, forward strand.
GGGTGCTCCGCTCAATGAGCTGGCAGCAAAGCATGGTCGAACCCAGGGGGCAATCGCTTCGCGCCTGGCTCGCCTAGGAAGAATCAATGACCGAGCTGAAATTCATAGAGGTACCAGCCCCACCATTGGACCGGCCGCCGTGCGATGAAGACGAGCAGCTTCGGCGATCTAGGGAGGGCGGTGGGAACCGCGATGTTTGGGCATGTTTCGCCAGAGCGCGCGAGCTCAACTGTTCGGTTCGCGTCGGGGCGCTCAAGACCATCGGGTCAAACGCCTCCTACCTCTGCAACGGCTTTAGACCTGTT
>JBILGP010000184.1:0-4798 GCA_044350985.1 Polaromonas sp.
TGTCTTCGAGCAGTCGGGCCCGGATGATGCAGCCTGCCCGCCAAACGCCTGCGATGGTGGCCATCGGCAATTGCCAGCCGTATTGCAGGTCAGCCGCACGCATCAGTGCAAAACCCTGAGCGTAGGCACACACCTTGGCGGCCAGCAGGGCGCTGCCGATGCGATCGATCAGGGCCTGCGCGGGCAGTCCCGTGGATGCGGGTGTGCGGGCGCCAGCTAGCACGCTGGCGGCAACGACCCGTTCGCTTTTGAGGGCGCTGAGGGTGCGCGCCGACACGGCGTGGGCAATGGTGGGTGCCGGCACGCCCAGATCGAGCGCCACCTGGCTGGCCCATTTGCCCGTGCCTTTTTGCTCGGCCGTATCGAGGATCATGTCGACCAGTGCAGCGCCGCTGTCGGGGTCTTCGTGGGCCAGGATGTCGGCCGTGATGTCGATCAGGTAGCTGCTCAAGGGGCCATCGCCCCAGCGCCGAAACACCTGGCCGATCTCATGGGCGGGCATCTGCAGCAACTGGTGCATGAGCCAGTAGGCCTCGCAGATGGTCTGCATGTCGGCGTATTCGATGCCGTTGTGCACCATCTTGACGAAATGGCCGGCGCCACCTGCGCCCATCCAGGCACAACAGGGCTGGCCGTCGTCGGCCCGCGCCGCAATCGCCTCGAGCATGGGCTGCACCAGAGGCCAGGCATCGGCCGAGCCGCCGGGCATGAGGGCCGGCCCCAGCAGCGCGCCGGCCTGGCCGCCACTGACGCCAGCGCCGACGTACAAAACGCCATGCGCCTGCATCTGCAGCAGCCGCCGCTGCGTGTCGGAAAACAGGGTGTTGCCGCCATCGATGACCACATCGCCGGCTTGCAGCAGAGGGGTCAGCTCGGCCAGCACCGCATCGACCGCGGCGCCCGCAGGCACCATCAGCAAGAGGCGGGCAGGGCGCTTGAGTTGGGCCACCAGCGCCGGCAGATCAGGCGCGGCCGCGGCGCGCAGCCCCTGGGTGCGCTGCGCAAAGCTCTCTTGCTTGGCAGCACTGCTGTCAAAGCCGCCGACGGCAAAGCCCTGGCGCAAAAAATTGAGCGCCAGGTTTTCACCCATGACGCCCAGGCCAATCAGGCCGATGTCTTTGTCTTGCATGGGCGTGAGCAGTCGGTCTGCGTGGCTCGCCTCAGTCCTGAGGGTTCAGTGCCAAGGCGTTCAGCCGCGGCCCACATAGGGCATGTTGGTGGCCATCACGGTGGTAAACAGGATGTTGGCCGACAGCGGTAGGCGGGCCATGCTCATGAAGGTTTCCACCACCGCCGACATGTCCATGCGCGGCTCGGCCTTGATGGTGCCGTCGGCCTGCGGCACGCCCTTGGCCATGCGCTCGGTCATGTCGGAGGCGACGTTGCCGATGTCGATCTGGCCGACGGCAATGCCAAAGGCGCGCCCGTCCAGCGAGGCCGCGCGGGTCAAGCCCGAGATGGCGTGTTTGGTGGCCGTGTAGGCGATTGAGCCGTAGCGCGGTACATGGGCCGAGATCGAGCCGTTGTTGATGATGCGCCCGCCTTGCGGCGACTGCTCCTGCATCAGCTTGAAGGCGTGCGAGAGGCAGTAGAAGGCGCCGTTGAGATTGACGTCGACCATCTTGCGCCAGTCTTGTCCGCTGACATCGCCCGGCAAGGTGGTGGGCAGCGAGATGCCCGCGTTGTTAAAGAGCAGGTCCAGACGTCCGAAGCGCTCACGCACCTGTTCAAACAGGGCGCGGACCTGGTTTTCGTCGGAGACATCGGCAGGCAGGGCCAGGCCCTGGGCACCGGCAGCGCGGCTCAGGGCCTGCTCCAGCGCGTCGGCGCGTCGGCCCACCAGCACGACTTGCCAGTCCTCTTTGAGCAAGGCCAGGGCGCAGGCCTGGCCAATGCCCGAACTGGCGCCAGTGACGAGAGCAACTTTTTTCACGGAATCTCCTTCGATCGATGGGGGGCGTGGGCTGGCCGTTCAAGCCGCCTGCGCCGCGAACTGGATTTGCACCTTGAGCGAGCGGCTTTTGTCGGCAGCCAGGTCGAAGGCCTCGAGGGCCTGCTCCATCGGCAGCACGCCGGTGATGACCGGCCGGCCGTCGATTAGCCCTTCATTGAGAAAGCGCACCGCGGTGGCAAATTCGGGATGAAAGCGGAAGGTGCCCCGCAGGTCCACTTCTTTGGCCACGAGCTGGGTCATGGGCAGGCTGATGTCGCCGCCCATGCCCACGGCAATGAGTACGCCGCGCGGCCGGATCACATCGAGCGCGGTGCGCAGCGCGGCCGGGCTGCCGGAGGCCTCAAAGACGGTATCGAACTGGCCCTTGTCGGCTTTGTAGGCTTCCAGGGCCTGCGGCGCGTTGCCCAGGTGGATGGTTTCGTCGGCGCCCATCTGGCGGGCGCACTCAAGCGGCAGGTCGGCGATGTCGGCGGCCACGATGCGCCCTGCACCGGCGCGGCGCAGCGCGCCGATGAGCAGCGAGCCGATCGGCCCGCAACCGGTGACCAGCACCTGCTGGCCCAGCACGCTGCCGGCCCGCGCAATCGCATGCAAACCCACCGACAGCGGCTCGGCCAGCGCGGCCTGAGACAGACTCAGGTGATCGGCTATCGGGTGGGCCTGATGGCGCTCGATCACGATCTGCTCGCTAAAAGCGCCCTGAATGTGCGGGAAGGGCATGGCGCTGCCGTAAAAGCGCATGTTCAGGCAGTGGTTGTGCTGGCCGGCCTGGCAGTAGCGGCAATGGCCGCAGGGCCGCGAGGGCGAGATCGCGATGCGCTGGCCGCGTGCATACCCACTGACCTTGGCCCCCCAGCCGTCGACGATGCCCGAGACCTCATGGCCCAGGGCCAGGGGCTGGCGGATGCGCACCGTGCCAAAGCCGCCGTGCTGGTAGTAGTGCAGATCCGAGCCGCAGATGCCACCGAAGGCGACGTTGACGCGCAGCTGCTCGTCGCCCAGCGGCGGTAACTCGGTGGTTTCGATGCGCAGGTCCTGGGCCGCGTGGCAGATGACGGATTTCATGGCTGACCTCTGAGGATGGGGATCGGGAGTTTAAAGCGTGGCGGTGACGCCGCCGTCGACGTAGAGGATGTGGCCGTTGACAAAGCGCGAGGCGGGCGAGGCCAGAAACACCGCCGCGCCCCCGAGGTCCTGCAGCTCACCCCAGCGCCGGCTGGGCGTGCGGCCCACCAGCCAGGCGCTGAAGGTTGGGTCGTCCACCAGCTTTTGGTTGAGCTCGGTTTTGAAGTAACCGGGGCCGATGCCGTTGACGTTGATCCCCAGCGGGCCCCAATCGATCGCCATGCCTTTGGTGAGCATCTTGACCGCGCCCTTGCTGGCGGTGTAGGGCGCAATGCCGGGCCGTCCGAGTTCGCTTTGCACCGAGCAGATGTTGATGATCTTGCCCTGCCCGCGCGGGATCATCTTGCGCGCCACGGCCTGGCCGACGAAGTAGACGCTGTCCAGATTGGTCTTCATCAGCGTGTGCCAGTTGCCGTGCTCATAGTCTTGCAGCGGACCGCGGATTTGCATGCCGGCGTTGTTGACCAAGATGTCGATCGACCCTTGCGCCTCGATCTGATCGACCGCCGCCTGCACGGCATCGGCATCGGTCACATCAAACACCGCCGCGCTGGCGCTGTGGCCCTGGGCCTGCAGCGCTTGCACGCAGCCCTGCACCTTGCCCGCCTGCCGTCCGTTGATGATGACGTGGGCGCCGGCCTGGGCGAGCGCTTCGGCCAGCGCCAGCCCGATGCCCGCTGACGAGCCGGTGATGAGGGCGCGTTGGCCACTGAGGTCAAAAGATTGCAGCACGTTCATCGCATCATCAGCCATTTGAGGGGGACCATGACCAGGCTGGGAAAGGCAATGAGCAGGCCCATCACCACCACCTGGGACATTAGAAAAGGCATGACGCCGCGGATCACGTCATGCATCGGGATGCGGCCGACGCCACAGACCACGTTGAGCACGGTGCCCACCGGCGGTGTCAGCAGCCCGATGGCGTTGTTGATGATGAACAGCACGCCAAAGTAGACCGGATCAATGCCCGCCTGCCGCACCAGTGGCATCAGCACCGGCGTGAGGATGAGCACCGTGGGCGCGAAGTCAAGCGCGGTGCCGACGATGAGCACCACCAGCATCAGCACCACCATCAGCAGCTTGGGGTTGTCGATGAAGGGCTTCATCATCTCGGCGATCTGGTTCGGGATGTTGGCCACCGTCAGCAGCCAGGCACTGACCAAGGCTGCTGCGACCAGGAACATCACGACCGAAGAGGTCTTGGCCGCTGCCAGCACGATGCCGTAGAGGTCGCGCACCCGGATCTCGCGGTAGATGAACAGGCCCACGAACAGCGAATACACCACCGCCACCACCGCTGCCTCGGTGGGCGTGAAGATGCCCATCTTCATGCCGCCGATGATGGTGATGGCCAGCAGATAGGACCAAAAGGCGTTGAGCGTGACGCGCAGCCGCTGCCCCATGGGGACCTTGGGGCTGGCCTTGACCTCGTCTTTGCGCGCCACGATGGCCCAGGTGACCACCAGCGCCAGGCCCATGAGCAGCCCCGGAAAGATGCCGGCCATGAACAGCTTGGAAATCGAGACGCCGCCGATCACGCCAAAGAGCACGAAGCCAATCGAGGGCGGAATCACCGGCGCGATGATGCCGCCGGCGGCGATCAGGCCGGCCGAGCGGTCCATGCGGTAGCCAGCTTGTCGCATCATGGGCAGCAGCACGGCAGCCAGTGCGGCGGTATCGGCCACGGCCGAGCCCGACAGGCTGGCCATCACGATGGCA
>JBILGP010000185.1:0-4795 GCA_044350985.1 Polaromonas sp.
CGGGCATAGACGCCCGGCGAGACATGGCCCTGGATGTAGATGCAATCGCCGCCATGCTGCTCGCTCTCGGCGTGCCAGAAGTGGTTGAAGCCTGCGCCAAACAAATGCGCCAGCGAGGCAAACGATCCGATGTGACCGCCCAGATCGCCGCCATCTTCGGGGTTGTGGCGGTTGGCCTTGACCACCATGGCCATGGCGTTCCAGCGCATGTAGGCGCGCAGCCGCTCTTCGATCTCGATGTTGCCAGGGCAGCGAGCCTCTTGCTCGGGCTCGATCGTGTTGACGTAGCCGGTGTTGGCCGAAAACGGCATGTCGATGCTGTGCTGCCGCGCTTCTTCGAGCAGTTGCTCAAGAAGAAAGTGCGCGCGCTCGGGGCCCTCGCGCTCAATCACCGCCGCCAGGGCGTCGAGCCACTCGCGCGTTTCCTGGTGGTCCTTGTCCTGGGCTGCCGCATGGGCGCCAAGTCCGATGTCTTGGGGTTGAGCCGCCATGGCTGTGTCTCCTGCGCTGGTTTCTGCCGTAAACCCAACGCCTGGGCGCGGCCATCGGGCATCGCACAGGTGCAAGGCAATGATTCTGACCGGAGTGTCGCACACTTTGCCCATTTTTCAAATAGTGCTTTTATATTTCGCATTAAGAAATACTGACGGCAATGGCCATGACCCGAAGTCTGGCGAGGACGAAGTGGGGACGTGCCCGCCACCCAGGGGTAGCAAGCGTCACCCAGCCCCGTGATCGCGCCCCTGACCGGTTGCTGCGAGGAACAAAACCATCCATCGGCGTTTTTCGCAAAGCCATGGATTGCCACGGCGCTGTGCGCCTCGCAATGACACAGCAGGGGCGACATCACGCGGCCGCTGCCCTTGCAATCGCCTCGTCTTCACAGGGCACGGAGCGATCCATCGGCGCCCAAGCAAAGCCATGAATGGCCACGGCGCTGCACGCTTCGCAATGACGCAGCAGGGGCGATATCGCGCGGCCGCGGCCCTGGCGATCACTTCGTCGTCGCGAGGCAAGAAGCGCGTCATCGGCTCCCCAGCTCTGTCATCGCGAGGCACGAAGCGATCCATCGGCCGTTCGTGGAATAACCGCGGTATCAACGGCGGACAGGGTTACAGGGTTTGGGGGGCCGCACTACACTTCCTCGGCCATGTCGCAACCACCTTTACCCACGCGCACCCCATCGGCGGTGCCCGCCGCCTGGCGGCGCTGGTGGCGACGCCTCTCGCCGGCCCGGCAGGACCGCTTCATCACGCTGGGCCCACTGCTTGCGGTCGCGCTGTTTCTGGCGGCGGTGGTGGCCGCCTTCGCCTACTTGCGCATCGAAGAAATCGACCGCGAAACAGAGGCGGTGCGACGTGATGTGGAATACGCACAGCAGCGGCTTCGCCTGCGCCTGCTCGAGCGCCAGGAGCAACTGATGCGGCTGGGCCGCGACATCTCCAACCGCGAGATCAACACCGACGGCTTTATGGACCAGGCCGAGTCCATGATCAGCCAGCATCCGGAGTTGCTGGCCGTCAGCTGGATCGATGCGCGGCGGCGAATCCGGGCCACCTACGCTTCGCCCAGTGCGGGCTCGGCCCAACAGCGCGCGCCGGGCGACACCCTGGCGGCGGGCGAGACCGACCAGACGTTTGGCCTGGCCCGCGATCTCAGGCAGCCGGTGCATTCGCGCCCGCTAAGCGCCGGCAGCGAAACTGCCGCCAGCTGGCCCACGGTGCAGTTGCAGGTGCCACTGGACAACCAGGGGCGCTTTGATGGCGTGATCCTGGGCGAGTACTCGATTGACGGCCTGCTGCGCTTTGGCGTGCCGCCCGAGGTCAGCGCACGCTATGCGGTGGCCCTGATCGACGACCAAGGCCAGATCCTGGCCGGCAGCCTGCCCCCGCCCAGGCCCACAGCGGCCAAGCTGCTGCCCTGGTATGAAGAGGCAGCCGACTATGAAACCCCGGTCTCACCCGTGGGCAACGGCCTGCTGATCCGCGCGCAAAGCTACCGCGCCTCGCTTGGGGTGGTGGGCAGTGGATTTTTCTGGCTGGTCAGTGCCCTGAGCGCGCTGACGGTCTGGATGCTGCTGGGGACCTGGCGCCACACGCGTCGGCGCGTGCAGGCGCAAGATGCCCTGGTGGCCGAAACCAATTTCAGGCGGGCCATGGAAAACTCCATGCTCACCGGCATGCGTGCGCTGGATTTGCGGGGGTGCATCACCTATGTCAACCCGGCGTTTTGCCAGATGACCGGTTGGAGCGAGGCCGAACTGGTCGGGCGCACCGCGCCCTTTCCGTACTGGCCCGACGAAGACGTGGAGTGGCTGACGGCACGGCTCGAGGAGGAGCTGGCCGGGCGCTCGACCTCGGGCGGTTTCGAGGTGCGGGTCAAGCGCAAGGACCGCTCGATCTTCGACGCGCGGATGTATGTCTCGCCGCTGATCGACGCGCGGGGCCAGCAGGCCGGCTGGATGACATCGATGACCGACATCACCGAGCCCAAGCGCATCCGGGAGGAGCTGTCAAACTCGTACGAGCGCTTTACCACCGTGCTCGAAGGGCTCGACGCCGCCGTCTCGGTCGCGCCGCTCGACAGCGCCGAGTTGCTGTTTGCCAACCGCCTGTACCGGGCCTGGTTCGGCGCCGACGTGGCCGGTCATCTGCAGCTGATCACGCAGGCCGGAACGCCCCCCGTAACACCCAGCGATGATCTGCTCGACCCTGTGGACTCCCTGGTGGGCTTGCCCACGCACAGCCTGACCGCCGCGGCGGCTGAAAACGCGGAAATCTTTGTGCCCGAACTGGGCAAATGGCTCGAGGTGCGCTCGCGCTACCTGAGCTGGGTCGATGGACGGCTGGCGCAAATGATGATTGCCACCGACATCACACCGAGGCGGCAGGCCGAGGAGCAGGCGGCGCTGCAGGCCGAGCGCGCGCAGTCGGCCAGTCGGCTGATCACCATGGGCGAGATGGCCTCTTCGGTGGCCCATGAGCTCAACCAGCCGCTGACGGCCATCAGCAACTACTGCAAGGGCATGGTCTCGCGGCTCGAACGCGGCAACATCGATACCGCCGACCTGGTCGGCGCGCTTGAGAAGACCGCCCGTCAGGCGCAGCGGGCCGGCCAGATCATTCACCGCATCCGCTCCTTCGTCAAACGCAGCGAGCCCAACCGGGCGCCCTCGGACGTGGCCACGCTCGTGAGCAACGCGATGGAATTGGCCGATATCGAACTGCGGCGCCACCATGTGCGCCTGACCCACTACCTGGCGCCTGGCCTGCCCAAGGTGCTGGTCGATCCCATCTTGATCGAACAGGTGCTGATCAACCTGCTCAAAAATGCGGCGGAGTCGATCGAACAGGCCGCCCGCCCCACCGCCCGGCGGCGCGTCGAGCTGAGGGTGAGCCACAAGGACGGGACCGCGCAGGACAGCATGGTCGAGTTTTCGGTGCTCGATTCCGGTCGAGGCCTGTCGGAAGAAAACACCAAGCGCCTGTTTGAGGCCTTCTACTCGACCAAGGCCGAGGGCATGGGCATTGGCCTCAAACTGTGCCGCAGCATCGTCGAGTCCCACCAGGGGCGGCTGGAGGCGGAGAACCTCTACAATGGCCAAGAGGTTTTGGGGTGTCGCTTCACCTTCTGGCTGCCAGCGGCCAGCGACGACACCGAGCCCCCTGAGGATGCGACGCGCCCCGCGGCCGACGATGGCAGCGCAGCGACGATCGCGCGGTAAGCGACCCTTTTGTTGACGCAAGGTTCTCATGAGCTTGATTCCCAAGAAAGGCACGGTCTACGTCGTTGATGACGACGAGGGCGTGCGCGACTCCCTGCAATGGCTGCTCGAAGGCAAAGACTACCGGGTGCGTTGCTACGACTCAGCCGAAACCTTCTTGTCGCGCTACGACCCACGCGAGGTCGCCTGCCTGATCGTCGACATCCGCATGGGCGGCATGACGGGGCTGGAGTTGCAAGACCGACTGATCGAGCGCCGAAGCCCCTTGCCGGTGGTCTTTATCACCGGTCACGGCGATGTGCCGATGGCGGTGAGCACCATGAAAAAAGGCGCGATGGACTTCATCCAGAAGCCCTTCCAAGAAGAGGCACTGCTCAGCCTGGTCGAGCGCATGCTCGAGCAGGCCCGCGAGAGCTTCAACGCCTACCAAAACACGGCCAGCCGTGAGGCACTGCTGGCCAAGCTGACCTCGCGCGAGGCGCAGGTGCTCGAGCGCATCGTGGCGGGTCGCTTGAACAAGCAGATCGCCGACGATCTGGGCATCAGCATCAAGACGGTGGAGGCGCACCGCGCCAACATCATGGAAAAGCTGGGCGCCAACACCGTGGCCGACCTGCTCAAGATTGCTCTGGGGTCCAGTACGGCAAAAGCCTGAACAGCCCAGAGTCCATCCGGCGCCCGCTCGATGCGGGCGTTTTTATTCGCCAAAGAAAGGCACTGACATGACCGCCCAACTCATCGACGGCAATGCACTGTCGGCACAGCTTCGCGCGGACGTGGCCCGGCGCGCCCAGGCCCTGCGCAACAGAGGCATCGTGCCTGGCCTGGCGGTGCTGCTGGTGGGCGACAACCCGGCCAGCCAGGTCTATGTGCGCAACAAGGTCAAGGCCTGCCGCGACAGTGGCTTGCACTCGGTGCTGGAGACCTACGAAGCGAGCATGACCGAGGCACAGTTGCTGGCGCGGGTGGAGGCGCTCAACCGCGATGACAGCATCCACGGCATCTTGGTGCAACTGCCGCTGCCGCCGCACATCGATGCGCAAAAGGTGATCGAGACCATCAGCCCGGCCA
>JBILGP010000007.1:0-15207 GCA_044350985.1 Polaromonas sp.
TCGGCACTGCCCTTGGTCAGCAGACGCAGCGTGCCCAGCCCAAGCTGGCGCTCGGGGCTCAGCGGGGCCTTTTCCTTGCGGTAAGCCGCATCGAGATCGCGCAGCACATCGCCATTGGAAAACACGGACTTGTACACGCTCAACTGCTCGGCCTGCTCGCGCAGCGGGGCCAGTTCGGCCTGCACCTGCTCAAGCGCCTTTTCGGCCTCGGCCAGCTTGGTGACCGCACCCGCGGTCTGCGGCGTCAGCTCGGCCACCTGAGCGGCTGCAGCGGCGCCGGCCTGGTAGCGCAACCAGCCAAAAGCAGCGGCAGCGCCGAGGGCGATGACGAGCAAGAGGTCAAAAAGGGTGCGCTTCATGGTTCAGCAAGGCGAAGGTCGTTTTGAGACATCGGATTGGGGAGTCGAAACTTGAGCGCTCATCGAGTCGCCCGAAAGACCACGCCAGAACCGGCGGCATCGACCGCCACGAACTCCAGGCGCAGCCTGGCATCGGGCAGGACATGAATCCAGGCCACCCCTTCGAGCACTCTGGCCGGCTGCGTGGCATCGGCCGCGCTGCGCTCACAGTTGAACTGCGCAGAAGGAAAGCTCAGCGCGACGCGGTACAGGTTGACGCCGGCAACGGTTGCTACCCGGGAGTTGGCGTCCAGGAGACAGCCAAGAACCGCACCTGGCAGGGTAACAACGCCACCTCGAATGCTCACTGTGGCGGCGGCGGAACTGCGCAGACCGTCGATCCACACGCCGGTCCAATTGCCCTCCAGGAGGGCCAGGTCGGCAGCAGTTGCCGAGTCGTACAACGAGGCGGCCGATTTGACCGCCGCCAGGTCGACTGTGGCAGCGGAAAGCGGCGGCTGGGCAGACGGGTTGGCCGCCAGGGACACACGGGCGCTAAAGCCATTGGCCGAGACGCCCGTCAGCGCAGCCGATCCGGTGCGCGCCTGGCCGGCCACATAGGCCTGCAGCGCGTCCACACTGCCCGAACCCTGACCATCCTGGGCCAGATTGCCCGAAAAAATCGAGATGCTGCTGGCGCTGTCCCGGCGCAGCGCCCACCAACGTGGGTTGGCGGGCGGGCTGGGCATCAGGATGGCCACGGTCTCGGGATGACTGGGAGCAATCGCCACCGCGCTGGCAAACACGCCCGCTTGCAAACTGGTGTGAGCAGAGGCAGGCGGGTTGCCGCCGCTGACCACCGGATCGTTGCCGCCACCGCTGCTGCCAATGACATCACCGCCAATGACATCACCGCCACCACCGCCACCACCGCAGGCTGCCAAGGCGCACAGCACCCACAGCGCCGCGCAGCAGCGGGTGAAAAACGCGGAGGAGGACCAAAAATTCATAAGGAAATTCTAGGTGGGGGCCTGCATGCGCCGCAGCGGCTCACGCACCGTTTCCCAAATTAAAACGAACCGTGCCGATGTCGTCGAGCTGGCGCTGGTCGCGCTTGGCGCTGCTGGACTTGACGCGCTCCACATCTTGCTCGAGCAGCGACTGCATTTTCAGGCGCTCGCGCTCGGCCAGCAGCAGCCGCTGGCGCATCTGCGCCATGGCGCGTTCGAGCTGCGCCCGGTCCTGATCGACCCTTTCGATCAGGGTCATGATCTGATCGGCAAACTGCCGCCGGTTGAGCGTCTCGAGCATGCCGGCGCTCACGTCGCCGGCCTGCGGCGGGCGCAAGTAGTCGCGGTGCAGGCCCAGCAGGCGCTCGCGACTGGCTTGCAGGCTGTGCATGCGATCGCGCAGGCCCTGCAGTGCCAGCTGATGGCGGCTGACCTCCTCTTGCGACTTGGTCAGCAAAACGCTCCAACAGGGCCGGGGTGAATTCATAGCAAGTCCAAGGTTGGGGTTCGGGTCAAGGCGGGTACTCAATGGCCGTTAAGCACGCGCAGCAGGCCCTGCCGGGACGACGGTTCGTCCTCACCGAGGTGCATGTCCTGCCGCAGAAAATGCTCCATCGCCGGTCGCAGCCGAATCGCCTCATCGAGGTCGGGATTGCTGCCGGCCTCGTAGGCGCCGACCTGAATCAGGTCGATGTTTTGTTGGTAGAGCGACCACAGCCGCCGAAACCGGTTGGCCACCTTCAGGTCGTCCGGGCTGAGCAAGGATTGCATCAGGCGCGAAATCGAGCCGTTGAGGTCGATGGCGGGGTAATGGGCCGCGTCGGCCAGCTTGCGCGAGAGCATCACCTGCCCGTCCAAAGACGCCCGGGCAATGTCGACGATCGGGTCTTGCGCGTCGTCACCCTCGGCCAGCACGGTGTAGATCGCGGTGATCGATCCGTGGCCATGGCGGCCCGGCCCGGCTCGCTCGATCAAATTGGGCAGCAGGCCAAACACCGAGGGCGGGTAACCCTTGGCCGTCGGCGGCTCGCCAATGGCCAGACCCACCTCGCGCTGGGCATGGGCCACCCTCGTGAGGCTGTCGACCAGCATCAGCACATCCTTGCCCTGGTCACGGAAATACTCGGCAATCAGGTGGGTCATTTGCGCGGCCTTAAGTCGCAGCACCGGCGAGACATTGGCCGGCGAGGCCACCACCACCGCCTTGGCCAGGCCTTGCGCACCCAGCGTTTCCTGGATGAAAGCCTGCACCTCGCGACCGCGCTCGCCGATGAGACCGATCACGACCACATCGGCCTGGGTAAAACGCGTGAGCATGCCCAGCAGCACGCTCTTGCCCACCCCTGAGCCTGCAACCAGGCCGATGCGCTGGCCGCGGCCTATCGTGAGCAGACCGTTGATGGCCTTGACGCCCACATCAAGGACTCGATCGATCGGGCCGCGCTCCATCGGGTTGACGGGCAGCCCCAGCATCGACAGGCGCGTGTCGCAGCGCGGCGCGGGCATGCCGTCGAGCGGCGCGCCGCGGCCATCGATCACCCGGCCGAGCAGTTGCGAGCCCAGGCACACCTGTCCGGCACCGGGCACCACGCGCACCAAAGCGCCCGGCCCTATGCCCACCGGCTCGGTAAACGGCATCAAAAACAGTGTTTGGTCCTGAAAGCCCACCACCTCGGCCTCGACCCGCTGGCCATCACGGCCCATCACCTCGCAGCAGGTACCGATAGGCGCCATGATGCCGCGCGCCTCCAGCCGCAAACCGACCAGGCGCACCAAGGTGCCACAGCGCTCAGGCCGCGGCGCCCGGATACTGGCCAGGCTGCGCTCGACGTCTTGGGCAAAGTCGATCATGGTGTCAGTGGCTGTTTAAAGGTTGAGGGCTGGAGCAGGGACCCAACGGCCCATGGAGGGCAGGGATCAGCTGGGCCTTGTGGGAGCCGCGCCCTCGCGGCGATGGGGCGCTTGATCGCAGGCCGCATCGCGCCGAGGGCGGCGCTCCCACAGAGCCCACAGATCACAAAGGTCACCAAGCTCCAAAAGCTCCCACAGAACTCCGAGGTCCCGGCGCTCCCACAGGTCGCAGCCCTCCCCCAGATTGCGCAGTTCGAGCGCAAGCAATCAGTCATGAGGCGGCTCTTCGGGGGGGGTGATGGGCGAGGCGTCGGCATCGATCACTGCGCCGAAGCGGGGATTGCGCGGGGGCTCGGCCATGCGAGGCTGTGCGTCGAGCACTTGGCTGACCTCTGCCCGGCGCGCGGCCAGACGTTCGCCCTGAAAAGCCGACTGCTGGCGCACCGGCGCAGGCACAGCGAGCAGTTGACGGGCCAGATCGTCGAGACGGTGCTCAATCAAGTCAGAAACCACCGCATCGTGGGCACTGGCGCGCACGCTGCCCGGCAAAAGTGAGGCGTTGGCCTGCAGCACCCAGGGCGGCGCCTTCTTGGCCTCGTCGGTCTGCGCGCCATCTGCCCCATGGCCCCCGAGCAGCTCCTGCATCGGGGCGAGGTCATCGGGATGCAATTCAATCAGCACCGATTCGCCGCGCTGGGCGGCCAGCTCATCGACGCAGCGCTGCACCAGACGTTCAATAGCCTGAGGCGCAATCGACAGCTCGGCCAACACCAGCTGCTCGGCCAAGTGCAGTGCCAGCCGCTTGAGCGGCTCGTGCATCTGTGCCGGGCTGCGCACCAGCTCGTTGACGGCCGCTTCAAGCGCAGCCAAGCGTTGATGGATTTGCGCGCGGTTGTGTTGGGCCTCGGCACGCGCCTGCTCCAGGGCCTGCTGCATGCCGTGCACACGGCCTTGCTCGTAGCCCTGGGCGCTGGCCAGATTCAGATCGTCCTGGCTGAACATCCCGACCGGCGGCACAGGCGCTGCAGGCACAAGGGGCGTGGGCTCCGGCAGCGCAAGGGCCTGCGTGTGCTCGGAGCCGTCGTCACCCAAGGCCAGCACGTCGCCGCCAAGCTCGTCTTGGCCCGCACCTTCAGGGGATGCATAGCTTTGCAGACCAAAGGTCGGCGCGCGGCCGACCGCCCAGGCACTGGGCTCGAAAGCCGGTGCAGCGGCACCGCCGCGCCGAAGATCGGCCGACTGCCACACCCGGGCGGTGCGCTCGGGCATTGAATTGCGGCGCAGGGCGTCAGACAAAATCCGCGCCTCCGCCGAGCATCAGCTCTCCCGCATCGGCCAGCTTGCGCGCCGTGCGCATGATCTTCTTTTGCGCATCTTCCACATCGGTGATGCGCATCGGCCCCTTGGCCTCCATATCGTCCTTGAACATGCTGCGCGCACGCTCGGACATGTTGCCAAAGAACTTGTCCTTGACCTGATCGGTCGCACCCTTGAGCGCAATCATCAGTTGGTCGGTTTCGACGTTGCGCATGAGCACCTGAATACCGCGGTTGTCCATGGTGGTCAGGTTCTCGAAGGTGTACATATTGTCCTGAATGCGCATCGTCAGGTCGGCATCGAGCGAATTGAGTCCGACGATGATCGAAGCCTCCAGCTCCGTCTTCGTCAGGTTCATGATGCGCGCAGCCGCTTTGACGCCACCAAAGCTCGAGGACTTGCTCGACGAGTTGTTGGAGAACTGCTTTTTCATGATGGCTTCGAGCTCGGTCATGGCCGAGGGCTGCACCGTATCGAGGCTGGCCACGCGCTGCATGATCTCGGGCCGGGCCTCATCGGGCAGATAGGTCAGCACATCGGCGGCCACCTGGTGCTCGAGCACCGACAAGATGATGGCAATGACCTGCGGATGCTCGCCGTAGATCATGTCGGCAATCGAGCGCGGGTCCATCCAGGCCAAAATCTCCAGGCCCTTGGTGCTTTGGCCCGGCATGATGCGGTTGAGCACCGATGCGGCCTTGTCGTCGCCCAAAGCCCGTTTGAGCACTTTCTCGACGTAATCGGTGGTGCCCAAACCGAGATTGGTCTGCTTCTTGATGGTCATCACGAACTCGTCGAGCACCGCATTGACGGCCTCTTGCGACAGATCGGCCACTGAGACCATGGCCCCACCGAGCGACTGCACCTCTTTGGGGTTGAGGTAACGGATGATCTCAGCGGCCTGCTGCTCGCCCAGCAAGAGCATGAGCACCGCGGCGCGCTGAGTGCCACTGAGCGCTGACATCTCGCGCTCGAGCGCCTGCTGTATTTCCTGTGCTTTGGCGTCCTTGACGTCATCTGCCATGGCGTTCTCCGTGCTTGGTTGCGGGCGCTTAGCCCATCTTGATCATGTTCTTCAGAACGCTGGCCACGCGGGCCGAATCCTCGGCCACGATCATGCGCACCAGGGCGACCTTGTCATCATAAGAATTGGCCGTATCGAGCATCTCCATCGAGATGGTCGACTTCTTGGGCTTGAGCTTGGCCTTGAGCTGCTCGAGCGTCTCGCCTTCGCCGAGCTGGATGGCGTTGATTTCGTCAGGGGTGAGCTCGCCGTCGGGCAGCGGCTTGGCCAGCGCCAGGGCAGCGGCCTCCTGGGCCTGTTTCTCACCATTGATCGCATGCATGACGGCCGGGCGCACCACCAGGAGCAAGAAGGCAATGAAGGCCAGGCCCAACATGGCGCTCTTGAGCTGGCTCATGATGGCTTCGTCTTTGTACCAGGCAATGGTCATGTCAGGTTGCACTTCAGGCTCGAATTTGGCGGCGACCACGGTGACCACGTCGCCCCGGGCTTCGTTGTAGCCCACCACACTGCGCACCAGATTTTGCATCCGCTCCAATTCCTCGGGTTTGTAGGGGTTGGGCTGCGGCTCGGGTGTCTCGCCCTTGTCGTTTTTGGGGCCCACAATCGGCGCCCTCTCGTTGATCACCACCGCCACCGTCAGCCGTTCGACCGTGCCGGTGGCGCTCTTGACATGACGCACCGAGCGATCGAGCTCGTAGTTGCGGCTTTGGCGCTGGGCCGTGACGTTGCGCTCCTGGCCACCGGGGGCCGTGTTGACCGCACTGTTGGTGGTGGTCGTCGGCGCAACCGGCGGGGTGTTGGAAAGCGCCCCGGGCACGCCCATCGCGTCCTTGGCCGAATTGCGCTCCTCAGCCAGCACTTCCGAGCGAGTTTTGGGGCCCTTGTCGCGGTTGTCAAAATTCTCGGTGGTCGTCTCCGACTGGCTGAAATCGAGGGTCAGATTGACCTGCGAGCGCACATTGGGCTCGCCGGCAATGGGGGCCAGCAGTTCGTTGACGCGCTGGCGCAGCAGATCTTCCATCTTGCTCTTGTGGTCGGCCTGTGCCGAGGTCAGGCCAAGGGGCCGCATTTCAGCCGATTCGGTGATCAGCTTGCCCTGGCTGTCGACCACCGACACATGCTCGGGGGTCAGCAGCGGCACGCTCGAAGCCACCAAGTTGACGATGGCCTGCACCTGCTGCGGGGTCATCAGCCGGCCGGGATGGGGGGTGACAACTACCGAGGCCTTGGGCGGCGTGCGGTCGCGCACAAACGCCGACTGCTTGGGCATGGCCAAATGCACGCGGGCTGTTTGCACCGCCTGGATGGCCATGATGCTGCGCGCCAGTTCCTGCTCCATCGCCGCCACATAACGCACCTGCTCCATGAACTGGCTGGTGGTCATGGCCGACTGGTCTTTGAGCGTCTCCAGGCCGGTCGGCGCGCTCTTGGGGATGCCCTTGGAGGCCAGGAAAATCCGCGCCTCATGGAACTTCTGGCTGGGCACCGTGACCTGACCGGTGTTGGGGTCAAGCTGAGGCTTGAAGTCGCTGCCCTTGAGCGCCTCGAGCGCCGCCTGGGTATCGGCCTCGCTCATACCGGCCGTGATCGAGCGATAGTTGGGCGCGTTGATCGCCAGATAAATCGCAGCAAAGAGCATGATCACCACGGCCACGATCAAGAACGGCATGGCCTTGCGCACCGCCGGCTGGTCGATCACCTGGCGCACAGGCCCGAAAGGACCGGTGGGCGCAAACAGGCGCGCCAGAGGACCCATGGGCGCAGGCGGCGCGCCAGTTGCATCGCCAGGGGGCGTTGTGGTGGTCAAGGCACCACCGGTACCCGCCGCGGACAGGCCCGGCAGGGTTGCGGTTGCAGTTGCAGAAGTAGCCATGGTCAGCAATCTTTATGGAGGAACGGTGTGGTCACACCGGCATGTTCATGATGTCTTCGTACGCCTTGAGCACCTTGTTGCGCACCTGCAAGGTGGCCTCAAAGCTCAGGGAAGACTTTTGCATCGCCAGCACCACATCAGTCAGTGGCACCTCTTCGCCGCGCTCGTAGGCCTCGGCCATCCCCCGCGACCTGGTCTGCGCGGCGTTGACCTGGTTGAGCAGCGATTTGACCGACTCACCAAAGTCGGGCTTCTCGAGCGCAGGCGTCTCGAGCGCCGCGACCCCACCGCTGGCTTGCGCCTGGTGCGCGCGCAGCGTGGCCAACATCGACTGAATGTTGGCGTTGGAAGTGACTTTTTCGATCATGGCTTGCTCCAGCAATTAAGCGATCAGGCGCTCAGTGCCAGGCCACTCTCGCGCAGCTTGGCAATCTTGTAGCGCAGGGTGCGGGGGCTGATGCCCAGCTTGCGGGCCGCTTCCAGGCGGCTGAGCGTGCTCTGGATGGCCGACATGATGAGCTGGTGCTCATTGATCTGAACGGCCTGCTGCAAGCTGGCCGGCTCCTGCACCGCAGGCAGGCAGGCGCCGGTGGCCAAGCTATGGGGCGACAAAGCGTCTGTCTGCGACCCTGCAGCGGCGGCTGTCGTGCGCTCTGCATGAGACGCTGCGGACACGGCGCCATCCCAAGCCGACATTTGCGCGCCCAGCGGTCCCGGCGGCATGGAAAAACTTGTCTCTGCGGGGCCGGCCAGTGCCTGCCCGGCGGCCGTCGCACTGGCCCGAACGAGCGGCGCGGCCAGCTCGGCGGGCTCGTCAAACATCAGGTGCGCCGGTGTGATCACATCGCCCACGCACAACACCACCGCGCGCAGCACCACGTTTTCGAGCTCGCGCACATTGCCCGGCCAGCTATGAGCCTGCAAGCACGCCTGCGCCTCGGTGCTGACCTGCAGCGCACGACCGTCCTGCGCGTGGCGAGCCAGCAAGCGCGCCACCAGGGGCAAGATGTCGCCAGGGCGCTCGCGCAAAGGCGGCACCCGCAGCTTGAAGGTCGAAAGCCTAAAGTAAAGGTCTTCGCGGAACTCGCGCTGGGCCATGGCCACGCGCAAGTCTTTGTTGGTGGCAGCCAGCACCCGCACATCGAGCTCAATGGGCCGCTCACCGCCCAGGCGCACCAACTGGCGCTCCTGCAGCACGCGCAGCAGCTTGGTCTGCAAATGCATGGGCATCTCGGCGATTTCATCGAGGAAGATGGTGCCGCCTTGCGCCTGCTCAAACAGGCCACGGTGCTCTTTGACCGCGCCCGTAAAAGCACCCTTCTCGTGGCCAAACAGCATGTCTTCAATCAGGTGGTCGGGCAAGGCTGCACAGTTGAGCGCCACAAACGGCCCACGTGCGCGGCCCGACGATTCATGCACCACCCGCGCCAGCACTTCCTTGCCAGCGCCCGTGGGGCCTTCAATGAGCACGCTCACCGGCGCCTTGGCCACCCGCTGCGCCAGGGCCAGCAAATGCCGGCTGGCCGGGTCGACGTACACCACGGTGCGCGGCGCAGCCACCTTGGCCAGCACCTGCGCGGCCAGCGGCGTGCTGCGCGGCTGCGCGCTGGCCATTTGCCAGACAGGAGCTGAAAATTCATCGGCCGCGATCACATGCACTGCGCCGTCTCGCATCGCCGCCACCGCCAGCTCCAGATCACGGCGCTCGACGCGGCAAACGATGGGCAGCGAAGAGCCTTCGGCCGCCAGCATGGCCTTGACCTCGGTCAGCAAGCCAGTACTGCCTTCGAGCCGCAGGGCCAGCACATCGGCATGCGGCCAAAGCCGCGCCAGCTCATCGAGCGTGGCCACCGACTGCGCCACCAGGCCAGCAGCGGCCAGTTGCGCTTGCTCGGGGCCGCTGAGGGAGCGAAAAGGATCGAGCCACAGCAGTTGTTGGGTAATCGGTGAGTTGCTCATTGCAGGTGACCTTAAAGTCGACAGGTAGGCCAGATGTGCAAGCTCTGTGCCAAGTGCGGCAACATCATTCCGCCGGCAACGGCAGCAAAAAGCCGACGGATTCCCGACAGCCGCGGCCAGCTGCCGTCACAGCACCCCGCTGTGTGATTACGCCCCGTTTTGTCCTTGCGAGGAGCGAAGCCATCCATCGGCGGTTGCACAACAGCATGGATTGCCACGGCGCTGTGCGCCTCGCAATGACGGAGGGTGCCTCATCGCGCCAAAGCCACGTCATTACCCCCCGCCACGTGATTGCGCCCCGTTTTGTCATTGCGAGGAACGAAGCAATCCATCGGCGGTTGTACAAAGGCATGGGTTGCCGCGGCGCTGTGCGCCTTGCAATCGCGGAGGGTGGTGATTGCCGCCCGCCACGTCGCAAGCCGCCGCGGCCAGGACAGGCTGGCTTTTGTCAGACGTAACGCACGCCGCGCTCGCTCCGGGTCTTGGGGGCGGCGTCGATTGGGCGGTCTGGCTTTGGAGGTGGCGTGGGCTTGGCTTCAAAGCCCTGGCAGAAGATGCCGTCGACGCGCAGGACCTCAATGGCCGGCAAGGCGCGGGACTTGAAGCCCATTAGGCGGCACAGATAAGGCAGCGCCGGATCCCAGCTCACC
Source organism: Polaromonas sp. (assembly GCA_044350985.1). Taxonomy (GTDB): domain Bacteria; phylum Pseudomonadota; class Gammaproteobacteria; order Burkholderiales; family Burkholderiaceae_C; genus Polaromonas. The sequence continues at coordinate 10,026 of JBILGP010000007.1, forward strand.
GCGAAATGGCGGCACTGGTAGCAGTTGGGGCCGCGGGGAAACCCCCGACTCTCATCGGACAGCACGCCACTGCCTGTAGGCGCAGACTCGGACAAGGGTCAGCCCGCCTGATCCGTGAGGTTCAAACGGCCGCTGCTTTACTGCAGCAGCTTCATCACCGTCTGCTGCGAGGTATTGGCCTGGGCCAGCACCGCAGTGGCGGCTTGCTGAATGATCTGCGTGCGTGCCAACTCCGAGCTGGCCTTGGCGTAGTCGGCGTCCTGGATCGTGCTGCGCGAGGCGCTGGTGTACTGCGACACATTGGTCAGGTTGTCCACCGCATAGGTCAAGCGGTTGATCATGGCGCCAATGTCGGCGCGGGCGCTGTTGATGGTGTCGATGCCCACGTCGAGCGCCGCAAGTGCTTCGCTCGAGTTCGGTGTGGTCATGATGTCCAGGTCTTGGATGTCGGCCAGCGCGCCCTCGTCGGTGACCATGGTGCGACTGATGGAGCCGGCAAGCGGGTCGTTTACCGCGGTGGCCTCGTACTCAATCACGCCATCGGTTGCCACAGCGGTGCCAATTTCGGCGGTTGCAGCCAATGCGGTAGCCAATCCAGTGGCCACGTTGGCCAAAGTCGCCTCGTCGTCGCCGTCCACGATGTCTGTGCTCAAGACGGTGTAGGTGGTTGGCGTGCCCTTAAAGGTCACCTCGACCGCATCACCTTCGACAAAAGAGCCCGACAGGGTGACGGTTCCGGCTTCCTTGATGCCGCTGGCAGCGCTCGTGGTCACCTCGGTGGCGACACTGACTTTGCGAAAACCAATATCGCCCAGCGTGTGCGTGACGGTCTGTCCCTCGTTGGCGCCGACCTGGAAGGCAAACTTGCCCGCCACGCCTTGGTCGCCTTCAAAAGAGCCATCCAGAATATTCATACCGTTCCACTGGGTGGCGCGGCTGATGCGATGCACCTCGTCCTTGAGCTGCTGGAATTCCTGGTCCAGATAACCACGATCCTGGGGTGCGTAGGTGTCGTTGGCCGACTGTACCGACAGCTCGCGCATGCGCTGCAGCATGTTGGTGACCTCGATCAAGGCACCTTCAGCCGTCTGCAGCATCGAGATGCCGTCGTTGCCGTTGCGCACTGCCTGGTCAAGACCCCGAATCTGAGACGTCATCCGCGAAGAAATCGCCAAGCCAGCCGCATCATCCTTGGCCGAATTGATGCGCTTGCCGGTGGACAACTGCTCCATCGCTGCCGAGAGCGCGCGGTTGTTCTTGTTCAAGGCATTTTGCGAGATCAATGACTTGACGTTGGTATTGATGACGGTCATGGAATGACTCCTTCAGGAAAACGGTGTGGCAGGCTCCTGGCCTGCCGCGACGCGATTCAGTGGCGGGTTTCGTTGGTGTCCATCGGCTGCGAATCACCGAGCTGGGCCTCGAGGGATTGCAACTCGGCCAACAAGGCCGGATGTCCCGGGTAGAACTCGAGCGCGCGCCCCGTGATCAAGATCGCAGCCTGCCACTCGCACAGGCAGCGCAGCACGCGGATGTAGTGCTGCCAGCTGGCCACGGGTGCGGCCGCGCCCTGCTTGAGCAGCAGCTTGGCCAGCAGCTCTTCTGCAGCCGTCCAGTCCTGGCGCGACTCGGCCAGCAAAGCCACCATGGCCAGCACGTCCTCGCTGTCCGGATACAGGCTGATGCCCGCATCGCCCAAGGCGTTGGCCAGATCCATGCGGCCCTGCACGACCAGGTCGGCAATGGCCTCGCGAATCTCAGTGGCCGAGAAGCGTGAGACCTCACGGTCGCTCAACATCCGGCCCAGGGAGGCTTCGGACATCAAGGCTTGGCTGAGTTGGCTCATGGAGAAACTCCTGTTCAAAGTGTCAAAAAGTCGTCGGTCAAAAATTGCCGGGGACATCGAATGACCCGGTACTTGCAAAGGCCATGCCAGCCTTTTCCGGCACGTCTGGAGCCGGGTCTTCGGGGCTGGCGCAGGGACCAAGAAAAGGCCTCTTCTCATTGGAGAAATGGCCTGTCTCATGGAGAGAAATGGCAGGGTCTCAAGGTGCGCGGCACGCGCTTGCCGCCCAGCCCAGCCGATGGCCTAACGGCCGACCGGACCCGGCTGCGTAATCGAGTCCGTCATTGCGAGGCGCGCAGCGCCGTGGCAATCCATGTCTTTGTGCGACGGCCGCAATGGATCGCTTCGTTCCTCGCGATGACGGGGTTGGAGTGCGATGACGGCGGGAGTGCGGTGACGCCCTACCCCGTCATTGCCAGCGGCGCCCCGGCTTCGTCATCGCGAGGCGCGCAGCGCCGTGGCAATCCATGTCTTCATGCCATCGACCATGGATCGCTTCGTTCCTCGCGATGACAGTGGGCTTGTGATAACGACGCGGTCTCGGTGACCACAGACACCCCATCACAGCAAGTCGCTGGCACCATCATCACGAGGTGCGCAATCAAGTCCGTCCTCGCCAAGCGCGCAATCGAGTCCATCCTTACCAGGCGCGTAATCGAGTCCGTCATTGCGAGGCGCGCAGCGCCGTGGCAATCCATGTCTTTGTGCGACGGCCGCAATGGATCGCTTCGTTCCTCGCGATGACGGGGTCGGAGTGCGATGACGGGGTTGGAGTGCGATGACGGCGGGAGTGCGGTGACGCCCTACCCCGTCATTGCCAGCGGAGCCCCCGCTTCGTCATTGCGAGGCGCGCAGCGCCGTGGCAATCCATGTCTTTGTGCCATCGCCCATGGATCGCGTCCCTCCTCCCGATGGCGAAGGGGTACGGATCACCGGCAGGCCGCCCCGCACCCCGCCCCACCGGCAACCGCCTCGCCTACAGCACCGCACGCAACTCTTGAGCGGCAAGGTCTTGCCGCGCCAGCCAAGTCTTTGCCTCAACAGATCGCGTCAAACCGGTGGCAAGTGCCTCAGCAGCCCAAGCCCAGCGGGACATAAGAGGCGAAAACCCCAGCAACACCCTATGGCACATCAATTGCATGGCCAACCCAACTCTGCGCCAACACGATTGCAAGCCATGACCCACCGTATTCACCTGACCATCATTCAGCCTGCGGGCTACGTTCACTCGCAGGGCTTTATCGATCAGGCTCGGTATGCGCGCTACCAATTTCGCTGCCTGGGCTCAGAAGTCACGATAGGCAAGAACAGACTGCGCGAAGACGCCGTCAACATCATCTTTGGCGCCCACTTGGGTTTTCCGGCTGAGCTGCGCCAGCGCCACACCTGCGTGATCTTCAACCTCGAGCAATTGGGTGAAGGCGGTGCTCGGGTCAGTCAAGCCTATATGGACCTGCTGGGCTCTTCAGCAGTCATCGATTACGACGCCCGGAACCTGCCCGCCTATGGCTGCCAACCCGGCGACGTACCGGTGGTGTCTTTTCAATACGCGCCCTATCTGGCAGGCTCACCTGCCCTGCCCCTGCAAGATCGACCCATCGATCTGCTGTTTTTTGGCAGCCTCAACGAGCGCCGCCAGGCAATTTTTGAACGCATCGAAGCCTGCGGCTGGAGCGTCTCGCGTTTTGACCATCCGCTTTACGGCGACGAGCGCGACCAGTTCATCCGCCAGTCCAAGGCAGTCTTCAACTGTCACTTTTACGAAAGCAGCCGCTTTGAGCAGGCTCGCGCCTTTCACACGCTGTCGCTGGGCACGCCAGTGATATCAGAGCGAACCGACCGCACCACGCCACCGCCCGCATTTGAGCAGGCCGTCAGTTGGGTCAGTGACGACGAGCTAGAGGCCTACTTTACCGACGAATTCATGACCCCGCATTGGCAGCAGCAGGCCCAGCAGCAATTGCAGGCCTTTGCACAAACCGATGCGTCTGATGCCTGGCAAGTCGCCCACGGCTACTGCCAGGCCCTGTGGAATATGGGCGGGAAAGAAAAAGCTGCACAAATCTGGCGACCAACGCGGATGAACCTGGGCTCGGGCAAAGACTACAAGCCCGGCTGGCTCAACGTAGACATCCTGGAGCGGGCCCAGCCCGATCTGGTGTTGGACCTGGCCCAAGAACTCACCTTACCCTTCATGGCGCGAACCCAGGGCAGAGGCCGCGTGGCCTTGGATGCCAACAGCCTGGACGCCATCTACGCCAACAACGTGCTCGAGCATGTGCCCGATTTGCCCCGCCTGATGACCAACCTCCTGGCTCTGCTCAAGGAAGAAGGCGAAATCGAACTCGAGGTGCCGTACGAAAAATCAATGACCGCATGGCAAGACCCGACCCACCTGCGCGCCATGAACCTCAACTCTTGGTTGTACTACACCAACTGGTTTTGGTACCTGGGCTGGTTTGAGCACCGCTTCGAGATGGTCCACTTCCAGTGGCTCGACATCAAGCTGGCACCTTGCGAAGAAAGTCAGGCAGCCTTCATGAAAGTCAAGCTCAAGAAAATCAGCACCACGCACCATGAGAGATCCGTGGCACGAACCATGAGTCCGGACTTTGGCGGCATCACCGACGACCGCCAAATTGCAGCAGCGCAAAAAACCCGCAAAGCAGACCATCCGGTCATCCCGAGCTAAGGACGGTCTGCATCAGTTCGTTTTGTCATTGCTGGTCGCGGCGAATAGCCGGCCACAAATCGGTGGCGGCCCATCAAGGGCGGCAAATGGCCAGAAGCTCAAGAAGACGGTCCTTGTTCGGCCTTGAACACAGGATAGACGCCATCTCTCTGATTGCAGCCAGGGGAAGATCCCACCACTTGAGCTCAAGAAGGATCTCAATGATCTCCGGTTCAAACCGCGCCGCGATCACCTGGGCCGGATTACCCCCCACCACGTGATAGGGCATCACGTCCTTGACGACGCAGGCATCGGCCGACACCACAGCACCATTGCCGATTTTGACGCCCGAAAGAAGGGTCGCGCCCGAGCCGATCCAGACGTCATGCCCGATGATCACATCGCCGCGGGTCGCGGGATGGCCTGAAATCCCCTGCCCCCCCAGCTCATCGACAAACACGTGGCCAAATGGAAAAGTGGTGATCCAGTCTGTCCTGTGGTTGCCACCAAGAAAAATCTTGATGTTGTCAGCCAATGAGCAAAATGAGCCGATCTGCAGCCCGGCCCCCTCGCCCCACTGCCTGACCGAAAGATTTTCAACACCATAGGTAAAGCGCCCGACCGAGACCGGACTTTTACCCAACATATAAGTCTTCACACCGTCA
>JBILGP010000186.1:0-4758 GCA_044350985.1 Polaromonas sp.
ACACCTCGAGCTCCTCAAGCAGCCGGCCCAGCTCGCTCACCTCGGTCTGGCCCGACAGGCTCAGGCCTTGGGGCGCCACGGCCGGCAGGTTCAGCGCACGCGCACTAGGGTCGAAAGCCATAGCGGACAGTGTAAGACAATCGTGCCATGGTCCTGCCAGCCCCCAAATCGCAAAGCCCACTGATTCTGGCGTCGACCTCGCGCTACCGGCGCGAGCTGCTCGAGCGCCTGCGGCTCAAGTTCAGCACAGTGGCCCCCGAGGTCGACGAGACGCCGCTGCCCGGGGAGGCGCCGGCCGTGCTGGCGCAGCGCCTGGCGCTGGCCAAAGCCCAAGCCGTGGCCCGAGCGCATCCACACGCGGTCGTGATCGGCTCCGATCAGGTGGCCGACTTGCAAGGGCAGTGCCTGGGCAAGCCGGGCCAGCACGACCGGGCGGTGGCGCAACTGCGCGCCATGCGGGGACAAGAGGTGATTTTTCAGACCGCCGTGGCGCTGGTCGCGCCCGGCCTGGTCCAGCAGGAGCTGGCGCAAGTGAGGGTGCGCTTTAGAGATTTGACCGACGAGGAGATCGAGCGCTATTTGCGCGCCGAGCAGCCTTATGACTGCGCCGGCAGTGCCAAGAGTGAGGGCTTGGGCATTGCCCTGCTGGAATCGATCGACAGTGACGATCCGACCGCGCTGATCGGCCTGCCCCTGATCCGCACCTGTCGCCTGCTGCGCCTGGCCGGCGTGGCCGGCCTGCCGTGAGGCCGCACCGGTGAGCCGCGGCACGCTTTATCTGGTGCCCTCGCCGCTGGACTTTGGCTGCGAGCCGCCAACGCCCCTGCATGAGGTCATGCCCGCCGGCACGTTGGCGGTGGCGGCCCGCCTGAGCCACTGGATCAGCGAAAACGCCCGCAGCACCCGCGCCTACCTCAAGCGCATCGATGCCAGCCATCGCCTGGCCTTGCCGATCCAGGCGCTGCAGATCCAGGAGTTGCCGCGCGAGCTGCACAAAAAAGGCGACCACGACGGGCGCTTTGATGCGCGCGGCTTGCTGGCGCCGGCCCTCGCGGGGCAGGACATCGGCCTGGTCTCTGAGGCTGGCATGCCGGCCATCGCCGACCCGGGCGCTTCGGTGGTGCGGGCCGCGCACGAGCTGGGCCTGGCGGTGGCGCCCTTAAGCGGACCGGTTTCCCTCATGCTGGCGCTGGCGGCCAGCGGCCTGAACGGGCAAAACTTCGCCTTCGTCGGTTACGTGCCCCAAGATGCGGGTGAGCGCAGCGCACGCCTGCGCGCCCTGGAGGGCTTGGCCATGCGAACCGGTCAGACCCAGCTTCTGATTGAAGCGCCCTACCGCAACGCGGCCTTGTTCGATGCTGTGCTGCAAAGCCTGCAACCGAGCACCCGACTGGCCCTGAGCTGTGGCCTGACCTTGGGCACAGGCTGGAGCCGCTGCCTGAGCGTGCAAAACTGGAAAAAACAGGCAGCACCCGTGCTGAGCGAGCCAACGGTCTTTGCGATCGGGCGCTAAGTGCTCGCAAGGACTTCGGGGCCGGGCTGCCTGCCCGGCATGACCTGCGTCTAGCGCAAGGCCGGCGCGGTGTACATTGAGCGCAGCAAGACCTCGCCAACGGCAGCGCCAAAGCGCTTGGCCAGGCGCTCGGCCACATTGTCACGCCGGGTGTAGTCCATGATGTCCTCGGCCTTGACGATCTCGCGGGCAACATACTCAAGGCTGCCAAACTGATCGGCCAGCCCCTGCTCGACCGCCTGCTGACCGCTCCAGAACAGGCCGCTGAAGGTTTCGCTGTTTGCCTTGAGCCGATCGCCGCGACCGGCCTTGACCGCCGCAATGAACTGCTGGTGAATCTGATCGAGCATCTGCTGGGCATAGGCGCGCTGCTTGTCGCCCATCGGGCTGAACGGGTCGAGCATGCTCTTGTTCTCACCGGCGGTCAGCAAGCGTCGCTCGACGCCGAGCTTGTTCATCAGCCCGGTAAATCCAAACCCGTCCATCAGCACGCCAATGCTGCCGACGATGCTGGCCTTGTCGACAAAAATCTGGTCGGCCGCCACGGCCACATAGTAGGCGGCCGATGCGCAGGTTTCCTCGATCACCGCATACACCGGCTTTTTGTGCAAGGCCTTCAGACGCATGATTTCGTCATTGATCATGCCCGCCTGCACCGGGCTGCCGCCGGGAGAATTGATCAGCAGGACCACTGCACGGGCTGCCTCGTCCTCGAAGGCCACGCGCAAGGCCGAGTTGACCGCTTCGGCACTGGCCTCCAAACCCGGGGCGATCTCGCCGGTGACCGAGACCATGGCGGTGTGAGGCGTCGCCACAGCCGTCGGTGCGGTGCTATGCCCCAGAAACACCCAGGCCAGGACCATCAGAAAGCCCAGCCAAGCCAGGCGCAGTCCGTTGCGCCAGCGTCGGGCCAGGCGCTGCTCGTTCAAGGTGGCAAAAGCGAGCTTTTCAAGCGTGGTTCTCTCCCATCGGTCAGCCGGTATCTGCCCTGGCTGCGCAGACGCCAATAGCGGAGCATCGGACAGCTGAGGCGGCTGCTGGACTTGCACATCCGGGCCGCCGGGCTCGGCTGCCTGGGGCGCTCTGGGTTGGTCTTGCATGGGGAATCGGGACCTTAGGTAAAACCCGCAGTTTAGAACTGCACGGGCCGGGCAATGTAGCTGGGGTGCCAAAAGACCACGCCTGCGGCCTCGGAAAGGTCGATCCGGATCAGGCCGCCCTTGCAAGGCCCGCCGGCACATTGGCCGCTGTCGGGCCGATAGGCCGCACCGTGGCTGGCGCACAGCAGCCACTGGCCGGTGTCGTCAAAAAAACGGTCGGGCTGCCAGTCCATCTCCATCGCCACATGGGTGCAGCGGTTGAGGTAGGCGTGGACCTGCCCGCGATAGCGAATCGCAAAGGCGCGGCAAGTCTGTCCGCCGTAGCTCAGATCAAAAGGCACCGCCTGGCCGCCGTCTTGCAAGTCGGCGCTGGCGCAAAGGGCGATCGGCGCATCCTCGGTCATCGGCGTCCTGCGCTCAGGCGTGCGACAGCAGCCAACGCTGCAACTCATCGACCGTGTGAACCACCGCCCGAGGCCCGAGCGCATGCAAGCCCTGCGGCTCGTGCGCCCCGTAGCTGACGGCCACGCTGGCACAACCGGCATTGAGCGCCATCTGCAGATCGTGCGTGGTATCGCCCACCATCAAGGTGCGCTCGGGCGCCACGCCAAACTCGGCCATCAGCTCTTCGAGCATGCGCGGGTGCGGCTTGCCGGCAGTTTCGTCGGCCGTTCGCGAGCCCTGAAAACGCCCCTGCAGTTCCACGCTCTGCAGCGCCTCGTCAAGCCCCCGGCGCGACTTGCCCGTGGCCACCGTCAGCACATGGCCGCGCTCGCTCAGGGCCTGCAGCATGGGCAGCACGCCCTCAAACAGGCTCAGCCGACCTTGCTGCGCCATGTAATGGTGCCGGTAGCGCTCACCGAGCAAGGGGTAGCGCTCACGCGGCACATCGGGCGCGGCATGCGCTAGCGCCTGCATCAGCCCCAAACCGATCACATAGGCGGCCTCGCGCTCGCTCGGCACCGTGCCGCCGACATCGCGCACCGCCTCCTGGATGCAGCGCACGATGATGGCCGTGCTGTCAAACAGCGTGCCATCCCAGTCAAAGGCAATCAGGTCAAAGTTCAGTGCTCGGGACATGGTCAATCACGCCTTGCAAGGCAGTGGGCAGGGGCGCCGTCAAATGCACCCGCTTGCCGGTCGAGGGATGGGTAAAACTCAGGCGCCAAGCATGCAGGAACATGCGCTCGAGCATCGCCTGCGGCGCGCCTTTTTGCAACTGGCGGTTGAGGTCGAAATCGCCGTATTTGTCATCGCCAGCAATCGGATGGCCGGCGCCGGCCAGGTGCACCCGGATCTGATGCGTGCGACCGGTGCGTATCGTGACTTCGAGCAGGCTCAAATCACCCACCGCTGGCCAGTGCAAGGTGCGCTGCAACTTGACCAGGGTGATTGCGCTCATCGCCTCGGGGTGTTCGCGCGCCACCGCACGCACCCGCCTTTGGCCATCGGGCAGCTCAAACTTCATGAGCGGCTGGTCGATCAGCTTGAGCCGCTCGGGCCAGCGCCCCTGCACCAGAGCCAGATAGACCTTGTCGGTGTCGCGTTCACGGAACTGCTCCTGCAGATTCTTGAGCGCCATGCGCTTTTTGGCCACCAGCAAGATGCCGCTGGTTTCCCGGTCGAGCCGGTGCACCAGTTCCAGAAACGGCGCCTGCGGACGGGCCATGCGCAATTGCTCGATCACGCCAAAGGCCACACCGCTGCCGCCGTGCACCGCCACGCCAGCCGGCTTGTCCAGGGCCAAGAGGTGCTCGTCTTCGAGCAGCAAGGCAAACTGCCGCGCCGGAGCCTGGCCGCCCACGCTCGATGAGGCGCCGTGACGACTGATTTCGCGCGCCTTGAGCTCAGCGCGCGCCGAGGTGCGCAGTGGCGGCAGCCGCACCTGATCACCCGCTTGCACGCGCGTGTCGGCACCGGCACGCGCCTTGTTGACGCGCACCTCGCCGCTGCGGATGATGCGATAAACATGGGTTTTGGGCACACCCTTGAGCAGCCGCATCAGAAAATTGTCGAGCCGCTGACCCTCGCCATCGTCCTGCACAGTCACCCAGCGGGCCTGTGGAACTGGCGCCTGCGGGCCATCGGCTGGCGCTGCCAGGCCCTGCAGACCCGGCGGGTTGGCCCGAACAGGTCTTGCCCCTA
>JBILGP010000187.1:0-4737 GCA_044350985.1 Polaromonas sp.
CTTCTCGCCAAGAGCCAAACCACCGGCGGCGGACTCAGGCCGGTAGATATCGAACAGGGTGGCCGATCTCAAAAGGCCCGCAGTGGGCGCCGCGTGAATTTGAGCCATCAGCTCGGCATGGGTGACCGCCTCGGCCACGATCACCGCGATATCGCGCTCAACCGGCTGCTGGCGACTGAGCCCGGCAAAGACCGGAACGGTGCGCGCCAGCACCGCATCGAGGTCCAGCTCAAACAAGACCGGCGCCTGCGACAACTCGTACGACTGTCGCCAGCGCGGATGCAACTGCCCCAGCACGCCCACGCGGCGGCCGCCAATCGCAATGCTGGCGCTGCGGCCCGGATGCAGCGCGGGATGAGCGGCCGGCTCGAACACCGGCTCAAGCGGCGCCAGCAAGGCCTGCAAATCACCCTTGACATCGAAGAAATCGACCGAACGGCTGGTCTGCGACCAGCCCAGACCATCGAGCGGGCCGCAGGCCAAACCAGCCAGGCGCATGGGCTGCGCAAAACCGGCCACAGTGCTGTCACTGCCAGCCACGCTGGGGTCGCGCAGAAACACCCGGCCGACCTCGAACACCCGAACCCGGCTGGTCTTGCGGTCCTGATTGAACTTGAGCACCTGCAGCAAAGAGCCGATCAGCGAAGAGCGCATCACGCTCATCTGGCTGGCGATCGGATTGAGCAAACGCACCGGCTGCGCATTGCCCGCCAGCTCATGCTCCCAGCGCTCTTGCACAAAGCTGAAGTTGATGGTCTCCTGGTAGCCCAGCGCGGCCAGGCTGCGGCGCACCGCATAGGCGCCGCGCTCGGACTCGGGGCGCAGCCGGGCGCTGATGGGCGCTTGCGGCGGCGACTCGGGCAAGGCGTCGTAGCCGATCAGGCGCACCACCTCTTCGATCAGGTCTTCTTCAATCTGCAGATCAAAGCGGTAGCTCGGCGGCGTGACCGTCAGCACCCCCTGGCCTTCGCTGAGCGGCAGACCGAGACGGCGCAAGGCCTGGGCGCACTGCTCCTGACTCAAGGGCATGCCGATGACCTTGCTCGCGCGCGCCACGCGCAAGCTCACGGGCTTGGACGGCGGCATGTTGACCTGCGTGTCGTCGATCGGGCCGCAGCGGGTCTGCTCACCACCACAAATGTCGAGCACCAACTCGGTGATGCGCTCGATGTGCTCGGCGGTCGTGGCCGGATCGACACCGCGCTCGAAGCGGTGTCCCGCATCGGTGGAAAAATTGAAGCGGCGCGAGCGTCCTGCGATCGCACGGGGCCACCAAAAAGCGGCCTCGACGTAGATGTTGCGCGTTTCATCGCCCACTGCAGTGGCATCGCCACCCATGATGCCCGCCAGCGACTCGACCTGATGGTCGTCTGCAATCACGCCCACTTTTTCGTCGAGCGCCACGGTGTTGCCGTTGAGCAGCTTGAGCGTCTCACCAGCGCGGGCCCAGCGCACTTGCAGGCCACCTTGGATTTTGTCGAGATCAAAAATGTGCGAGGGCCGACCGAGCTCGAACATCACGTAGTTGGAAATGTCGACCAGCGGGCTGATTGGGCGCTGGCCACAGCGCTGCAGCCGCTCAACCATCCAGACCGGCGTCTGCGCACGCGGGTTGACGCCGCGGATGACCCGGCCCGAAAAGCGGCCACACAAGTCGGGCGCCTCAACCCGCACCGGCAGGCGGCTGTCGTCATCGACCCGAGTCGTCTTGAACTGCGGCGCTCGCAGCGGCGCACCGGTCAGAGCCGACAGCTCCCGAGCCACACCGTAGACGCTCAGGCAGTGGGCCAGGTTGGGCGTGAGCTTGAGCGTGATCAGCGTGTCATCGAGCCGCAGGTGGTCTCGGATGTCCTGGCCTATGGGCGCATCGCCGGCCAACTCAAGCAAGCCGCCATGGTCGTCCGAGAGCTTGAGCTCGCGCGCCGAGCACAGCATGCCGTGGCTTTCCACGCCACGCAGCTTGCCAACCTTGATGGCAAAGGGCTGGCCGTCCTCGCCCGGAGGCAGTTGGGCACCCACCAAGGCGCAGGGCACGCGAATGCCGGCCCGCGCATTGGGCGCGCCGCAGACGATGGCCAGCAAGGCGCCCTGCCCCACATCGACCTGGCACACCCGCAGCTTGTCGGCATTGGGATGGGGGAAGACGTCCCGAATTTCACCGACCACCACACGCGAGAACGCGGGCGCAACCGGCCGCAACTCCTCCACCTCGAGCCCGCCCATGGTCAGCGTGTGAGCCAACTCTTCGGTGGAAATCGGTGGATTGCAAAAATGACGCAACCAGGACTCGGGAAATTGCATAGCGACTCGTCTTGAGCGTAGGCTGTGGGATGGACGGCTTACCTGAACTGCGACAGAAAGCGCAGATCGCCGTCAAAAAACATGCGCAGGTCGTTGACGCCATAGCGCAGCATGGTCAGGCGGTCTGGCCCCATGCCAAAAGCAAATCCGATGTAGCGCTCGGGGTCCAGCCCCATGTTGCGCACCACATTCGGATGGACCTGACCGGAGCCTGCCACTTCGAGCCAGCGGCCGGCCAGGGGGCCACTGGAGAACTGGATGTCGATCTCGGCGCTCGGCTCGGTGAATGGGAAAAAACTCGGCCGAAAACGCAGCACCAAATCATGGCTCTCAAAGAAGGTGCGACAAAAGTCGGTAAAGACCACCTTCAGATCTTTGAAGCTCACGTTCTCGCCGATCCACAGACCCTCGCACTGATGGAACATCGGCGAATGGGTGGCATCGCTGTCGACCCGGTAGGTTCGGCCCGGCGCGATCACGCGAATCTCGGGCATGAGCGCGCCGCGCTCGAGCAGCGCGCGGTGCTTTTTGACGTGCTGCACCGCATAGCGGATCTGCATCGGGCTGGTATGGGTGCGCAGCAGGTTCGGCGCCTGCTCGGTGCCGCCTTCAACATAGAAGGTGTCGTGCATCGAACGCGCCGGATGGTCTTCGGGGGTGTTGAGCGCGGTGAAGTTGAACCAGTCGGTTTCGATCTCTGGCCCTTGCGCCACGTCGAAACCCATGGAGCCAAAAATCGCCTCGATGCGCTCGAGGGTGAGCGAGACCGGGTGCAAACCGCCTGCGCTTGCGCGCTGGCGTCCGGGCAAGCTCACATCGAGCGCTTCGGCCCTGAGCTGCGCATCGAGCTCAGCCTGGGCCAGCGCTTGGCGCCGCTCCAGCAGAGCCTGCTCAATCGCTTGCTTGGCCTGGTTGATGGCCGCACCACGCGACTTTTTTTCTTCCACGCTCAAGGCCGCCAGGCCCTTCATGAGCTCGGTCAGGCGACCGGATTTGCCCAGGTAGAGCGCCTTGGCGTTTTCCAGCTCGGCAGGGCTGTGCGTCGCCTCAAAACTGCTGCGGGCCTGGCTTACCCATTCTTCGAGGACCGATTCATGGCTCATGGTGGTTGGCACGAAAACAAAGAGATGGGGCCCGCTGCACACAGACCCATGAAAAAGGGCCAGAGCTTTTGCAAGCCCCGACCCGCTTTCGCATGCAACGCCCTTCCCGCTTGACGGGCGAGGGCGCCCCTGCAAGACGTCAGGCCGCCAGTGAGCTCTTGACCTTGTCCACGATGGCACCAAAAGCGGCGCTGTCATGGATGGCCAAATCGGAGAGCACCTTGCGGTCGATCTCGATACCCGCTTTTTTCAGGCCATTGGCAAACTGACTGTAGGTCAGGCCAAAGGAGCGGCTGGCGGCGTTGATACGCGCGATCCAGAGTTGGCGGAACACCCGTTTCTTGTTGCGACGATCCCGGTAGGCATACTGGCCGGCCTTCATCACCGCCTGTTTGGCGACGCGAAAGACATTGCCGCGGCGACCGCGAAAGCCCTTGGCCAGGGCGAGAACTTTTTTGTGACGAGCACGGGCTGTGACACCACGTTTAACGCGAGGCATGTTTTACTCCTTGTTCGTCTGAATCAAATACCCATGCCCGGCAGCATCTGCGCCATGTGACCCATATTGGTCTCATGGACAGCCACTGCACCACGCAGGTGACGTTTGTTCTTGGTGGTCTTCTTGGTCAGGATGTGACGCTTGAAGGCTTGACCGCGTTTGACGGTGCCACCGGGACGAACGCGAAACCGCTTTTTCGCGCTGCTCTTGGTCTTCATTTTGGGCATCTGCATGCTCCTTCTCATTTGTGCTCGCGAGGCGCTGCGAACCTTTCCGCAGAACTTGTAGGCCCCGAGCCACTTGTTCAGGTCGCCGCCCTGAGGCTGCGCCTGCTTGCTGCAGGATCACTCCCGCAACGTGGGCAGCGGCTCTCACCCCTGCCCCATCCACCCCGCCGGCGACCCACCGACCGGGCTGATCTCAAATCCCAGGACGCGGCCCTCAGGCCTTGTCCGTCACCGCCACCGCCTCGGCAGGCGCCGCCTTAGCCCCGCCGGCTTTGCGCTTGCCCGGCGCGATCATCATGATCATCTGCCGGCCCTCGAGCTTGGGAAACTGCTCGACGATGATGCTGTCGGCCAACTCGTCACGAATACGTGCCAGCAGCGCCAGGCCGAGCTCCTGATGGGTGATCTCGCGGCCGCGAAAACGCAGCGTGATCTTGCACTTGTCACCGTCATCGAGAAAGCGCCTGATGTTGCGCAGCTTGATGTTGTAGTCACCGTCGTCGGTGCCGGGGCGGAATTTGATTTCCTTGACCTCGATCACCTTTTGCTTGGACTTGGCTTCGGCTGCGCGCTTTTGTTCGGCGTATTTGAACTTGCCGTAATCGAT
>JBILGP010000188.1:0-4731 GCA_044350985.1 Polaromonas sp.
CGGCGACGTCCAAGGCTACCGCGCCCAAGCCCAGGCCATGGGCCTGGACCCCTGGGTGCAGTGGACAGGCTGGCTTGGGCCGCAGCAAGTGGCCCAGCGATTGGCCCAGGCCGATGTGCTGGTGCTGCCCTCTTATGACGAAGGCCTGCCGCTGGTCATCCTCGAAGCCATGGCCCAAGGCGTGGCTGTGGTCTGCACACCCGTGGGCGAAATCGCGCACTTCATTGCCGACGAACAAGAAGCCTTGTTCGTTCAGCCCGGTGACAGCCAGGCCCTGGCCCGGCAGGTCCAGCGGGTGCTGGCCGATGAGGCCTTGCGCAGCCGGCTGGAAACTGCCGGTCACAAGCTGTATGCAAGCCGCTTTTCAATGGAGCGCTTTAGCAGCGAGATCGCCCACCTGCACAAGCAGCACTTTGACCTGCGCCCGCGCTCAAGCAAAGCCCCATCGCCGCGAGGGCGCGGCTCCTACAAGCTCTAAGCCGGCCTGCCCCCCGTAGGAGCGCCGCCCTCGGCGCGATCGGGCCTTGTTACAACCGCAGCGCGCGATCCCACGCCCCATCGCCGCGAGGGCGCGGCTCCTACAAATCCTGAGCCGGCCGGCCGTGTGCGCGGCGCAGAGTCAGCACGCGCCAGATGAACAGGGGATTGCCGATCACATAGCGGCGAAAAAGCCGCGCCGGCTCTTGGCCCAGGCGCCAAAGCCACTCGAGCCCAAGCCGCCGCACGGGACTCGGCGCGCGGCGCGTGCGACCGGCCCAAAAATCGACGATGGCGCCGCCGCAGATGAGCAGGCAACGGTGCTCGAGTTCGCGGCGCAGGCGATGGGCCAACTCTTCCTGCCTCGGCATGCCCATGGCCAGCAACACGATCGCAGGCTTGCGCTCGCGCAGCAGTTGCACATAGGCCGGGGTGGGTGCAAAACCATCGACGCCCCAGATGCGACTGCGCGGCATGATCTCTTGCTGCAGCTTGCTCATCCCCCGAGCCAGATGCGGCTCGCGCGTGCCCAACACCGCCACGGTCTGGCCGTCGCAGGCACGCAGCAACTCGGGAATGAAATCGGTGCCATTCATGTTCAGCCCGGGCGCGCGGGCCAAGCGTCGCAGCAACCAGGCCAGACCGCTGCCGTCACGCAGCAGCACATCGGCCTCCCACAAGGCCAGGGCAAACGACTCGCAGCGACGTGCCAAGTTGAAGGCGTGCGCGTTGGCAAAGGCGAGCACACGCACCGGATCGGGCCCGCGCACGGGCCAGGCCAAGCGTCTGATCAGCGTACGCCGCGCCCGCTCATCGGGCACCAGTTGCAAGCGCTCGACCAGGGCGCTCCAGGCCACCACGCTCAGCTCTCCTGCAGCACCGAGCCGACCAACGTCACCCCCATGGATCCAAGCCCCTGGCGCAGCTGCGCCAGCCTGGGCAATGAGGATGCATGCCGCCGCGCCAGCAACAAGGCCGCACCCGCGCGCACCGCCACCGTTTGCGCATCGGCGCACTGGCTGGCCGCCGGGGTATCGAGGATCACCACCGCATGGTCCTGGCTGAGCGACTGCAGCAACTGATCGAACGCAGGCCTGGCCAGCAGCTCCTGCGGATTGGGCACCGGCGTGCCCGCAGGCAGCACCGACAGGCTGCGCAGACCGTCAATGGCGCAGACCGCCTGCTGGCCGACCCGCCCGGCCAGCCAATCCGATAAGCCCTGGCGCTGGCTCAGCCCAAACAGGGCTTGCTGCCGGGGCTGGCGCAGATCGGCATCGATGAGCAAGGTGCGCTGACCCAATTGCGAAAACGCGATGGCCAGATTGGCCGCGGCCAGGCTGCGGCCCTCGCGCCGATCCGGGCTGACCACCGCCAGCGCGCGCGAAGGGTTGGGCACCGACAGCCAGCGCAGCGCCAGCTCGCTGCGCAGCGCGCGCCACTGCTCGGCCGGCGCCGACTCGGGCTGGTGCGCTGCCACCAGGCGGGCATCGAGCGCGCTGTCCGGCCCCAGGTAGGGATAGTCGAATTGAACCGACAGACCGTAGCGCAGATCGTCAGCCGTGAGCAGACCCAGCCTTTGGCCCGCTTGGCCAAAACGCAAGTCCTTTTCACGCTGAACATCAACGATGCGATCAACATCCTCAGGCGCCAAGCGTCCGCCTTGCACCAAGATCTGACCGAGCAACAGCGCAGCGTCGGCGCTGGGCGCATCGGACAGCGCCAGGCTGGCCGCCTGCAACAACTGGGGGGGTGGGTTGCGGTTCATGACGAGCTGCCGTGGCCGATGGACAAAGGCGAGGCCGAGGGCAACAGCGTGGGCCGCACGCGCGATCGCGCGGCACCTGCGGGTCCGACCCGCGCGAGCACCGGCAGATCGAGCACCTGCACCATGTCGGCTGCTGAACGCACCCGCCTGTGCATCAGCTCGAGCGCCAGCGCCACACCGATGCCCAGCAAGCCGCCAGCAAAGGCCGCGCCCAGCAAAATCAGCGTGCGCCCCGGCCCGCTCGGTCGCGTGGGCGCCGCAGCCGCATCCAGACGCGTGACGTTGGTCTGATTGCTCAGGCTCTGCAAACGTGTTTGCGAGGCACTTTTGCTGACGTCGTCGTAAGCGCGCTGCGCTGCTTCCATGTCGCGCCGGTAGACGCTGAGCTCGTCGCGTTGCTTGTTCATGGCCATCACACGCGCCTTTTGGGTCGCCAGAACCGCCTGCAGCTCGCGCTCGCGCTCGCGCCCCACACCGACGCTGGTGTCGATCGCAGTGCCGACCCGTGCGGTTTCGCTTTGCAGTTGAGCGCGCAAGGTGGCCAGCTCCGACTGCAAACGCTGCATCTGCGGGTGGTTAGGGCCCAGATTGACACCGGCCTCGCGCACCCGCGCCTCCAGCCGGGCCAGGTCGGCGCGCAGCGCGCCCACGAGCGGGCTTTGCATCACCTCGGCCACCGTCTCGCCGCGGGCGGCCCGCTTGCTTTGCGCATCGGTGTTTTGCCCCTGCACAGCCGTCAGCTGCGACGACAGCTCGGCCAGGCGGGTGCTCTCGTGGTCGATGCGCTCATCGGTCGACACCAGCCCGGCGCGCTGAGCAAAGGCCGACAGTCTGGCCTGGGACTCCTCCAGCCGCGCGCGCGAGCTGCGCACCTGCTCGTCAAACCATTGCGAATACACCCGCGCCGGCTCGGTGCGCAGGGCCAGCACTGTCTCCAAGTAGGCTTGGGCAAAGGCGTTGGCCAAATCGGCGGCCTGCTGCGGCTGCTGTGACTTGTAGACGATGTGGATGACATTGCTCTCACGCGCCGGTCGCACATCGAGCTGGCGGCGCAGCGCCGCCACGATCCATGCGCCCAGATCGCCCTGGCCAGCGGTGGCTTGTTGCCACTGCGCCTGCCAGGCCGGGTCTTTTTCGAGCTCGAGCATGGCCACCACGCGCTGGGCCACGCGCTCGCCGCCGATGATGTCGACCTGCGTGGCCATGAAGCTTGGCGCGATGACGCCGCTCAGACCCTGGGCTGCGGCCACCGGATCGGGCGCGCGCGCATCGATCAGCAGCGCCGTCTGCGCGCTGTAATGGCGCGGCATCCAGGCCACCGCGCCATAGGCCAGAGCCAAAGTGAGCAAAGCCACCGTCAGCGCGAGCCGGTAGCGGGCCCGCAAAATCAACAAGAACTGCTGCAGCGTCATACCACTCCCCTTCAAAACAGGCTCTCGCCCACATGGATCACATCGTCTGGGCGCACCAGGTCATTCATCTGCGGCACCGCCTCGACCAGCCGACCCTGAGAGTCCTTGCGGTGCACCCGCAGCCGGTTCTGGCTGCCGCGGGCGGTCGGGCCGCCGCCGGCGGCCAGCGCCTGGCGCACCGTCATGCCGCGCTCGAGCCTGTGGGCCCCCGGTTTTTGCGCCTGGCCGTCGATGTAGAACTGCGGCGCCTTGCCCACATACAGCGTGTCGCCTGGCGCCAGCACGATGTCATCGCTCGAGGGCTGCGGCCCGAACAGGCTGGGCACATCGATCTCTTTGCGAAACGGCCGGCCCTCCCGGCTGCCAGTGACCACCAGCCAGTCGTCGCCAGCGTTGGTGATGCCGCCGGCCGCCGCCAGCATGTCGCTCACGCGGGTGCTGAAGGCCTCCAGTGCAAAACGCCCGGGCCGGCTGACCTGTCCGAGCACCGACACCTGATTGCCCCGAATCTGCCGCAGCACCAGGCTGACCTGCGGGTCGCGCACATAGCCGCCGCTGCGCAAAGCCTGCGCCAGCGCGATCTGGGCCTCGATCAGGGTCTGGCCTCCGACCGACAGCGACCCGATCAGCGGATAGCTGATCAGCCCGCTCTCAGACACCCGCACATCGAGCGACAGGTCAGGGTTTTGAAACACCAGCACGCCCAGGGTGTCGCCCGGGCCGAGCCGGTAGTCGTCAATGGTGGCGCCAGCCGGCTGCGCGGCAGGCCAGGGGCTGGGTGGCGCGCCGCGCACGGCTGCCGTTTGCGCCTGCACAGCGGCAGCAAAAATCACGGCGTACAAGCTGGCAAGGCTGCAACGCATCAGAGCTCGAACATTCATCGACATGCATTTCTCCTGGCAAGAAACCAAAATCCTCAAAAACCGGCCTGCGCCGACAGCGCGACGATGCGGGCGCGGTACTGCGCACCCGGCTGGTTTGAGCGCCGCTCGTCGCGCTGCACGGTCGCACCCAGGCTGAGCTGGCGCAGCGCCTGCCACTGCAGCTCGAGCGAGGCCATCTGCAAGGTGTCGCGTC
>JBILGP010000189.1:0-4705 GCA_044350985.1 Polaromonas sp.
TGCGCTCGATCGCCTCGGCCGCAGGCAAGCCCTCTTGCGCCGCCAGCAGGTCCAGCGCATCGAGCGTGCCGTGGTTGTAGCGGCAGCACGAGTGCAGCTTGAAGTAGTTGTGCATCAGATGCCAGTCCTGGCCCAGGTCTGCGATGACCGCGTCCGGATCAAAGTGCTCGGAGGCGACCTTGCCCAGCAGGGAGGCCGGTCCGTCGCGCTCGCCGCTAAAGCCGCACTCGGCCAAGTCCAGCGCCAGCAGGCCGTTGCGGTTGCTCAGGCCCGCATAGGTGTTGCGCACCAGGCCGCCTTCGAGCATGGTCTGCTTGGAGGTGGCGGTGGTCAGCGAGGAGGCGATGTTGATCGTCTCGCGCATGCCATTGGCGCTCAGGCTGGCGATGCGGGCGCAGGCCGCTGCCGCCCCGATCGTGCCCCAGGTGCCGTGCGGATGCATGGCCGAGCGCAACTGCGAGGCCGCGCCCAGCCGGGACCCGACCTCGTAGCCGACCACCACGGCCGCCAGGAAATCGGGGGCACTGGCCGCGCGCTCCTGGCTCAAGGCGATGGCCGCTGGAATCACGTGCACCGCCGGATGCCCGCGCGAATAGCGGTTGCCCTCGTCCATCTCTAAAAAGGTGCCGGCCGTGCCGTTGATGAAGGCCGCCGCCTCGCAGCTTGCGCGCCGGCCCAGCCCGATGAGATCGGCCGCATCCACGGCACTCTGACGCGCCGCGATGGCCCGCAGCTCGGGCTCGGCTGAGCCTGCGGCGATTGCGGCCACGGTATCGGCCAGGATCCAGCCGAGCTGCTCATGCACCTCCTGCGGCAGCGTGCGGTAATCGAGTTGCGCGCAAAACGCGCTGAGCCGGTCGAGATAGTCCATCGCTTGCTTTCTAAAAAATGCGAATCAGCCAGAGGCGGCCTGGCCCTCGGCGCAGCGCTGCCAGATCGTGTCCAAGGTGCTGATCTGCAACCCAGGGATTTGCACAAGCGCGTCCAGCAGCTCTCGCAGGTAGCGAATCCGGCTGGGCATGCCCCACAGCCACGGGTGCAGGCCCAGGCCCATCACCGCACTGCGGCCGTTGGTCTGGCATTCGCCCGCCAGTCGCGTGGCGGCCTGCTGCATCAGCCGTGCGTGCTGCGCTGGCTCCAGCGGCCTGAACCACTGCGCCTGCACATCGTCCCACTCGCTCGACAGTGGCACGGCCAGCAGGCGCCGGGCGCTGGTGCCGGCCGGCTCGAGCCAGTAAGGTTGATCGTCATTGCCCCAGTCCAGCGTGTAGTCGATGCCGGCATCGGCCAGCAAGCCGTAGGTGTGCGTGCTGGTGCCCCAGTCCTGGCTAAGCCAGCCGCGGGCTCGAGCGCCGGTGTGCTGGGCCAGTGCCTGCAGCGATTGGGCAATTTGCACACGCTGCTCGTCCACGCTTTGGTCGGCATGCATCAAGCGGGTGGCGGCCAGGCCATGGCCCAGCCACTGGGCCCGCATCTGCTGCAAAGACTCGATCACCTGAGGCACGCGCGGCAGCACCAGGCTGTTGGCTGCCACCGCCGGCACGATCGCGCGCTCGCGCAGAGCCTCGATGAGGCGAAACACGCCGATGCGCAGGCCCATTTCGCGCTGGGTCCAGCTGCGGTAGTCGGGGCTGAAGCTGCCAAATTCACCCACGAACCGGGGGTCGCGCAAGCTGCCTTGCGGCGGTTCGAAATCCCAGTGCTCCAGGTAAAGCACCACAAACAAGTGCAGCGCCGGAGGGCTGCCTTCGGGTTGGCGCAAGGGCAGGGCGCTGTAGCGGTAGTGGCGGTGGTCCATGGGCCTTCAGGGGCTTAGGGGGCTTAAGGGGGGCTTGAGGGACTAGGGACAACCCGCGCAATAACCCCACGCTGCAGTCAAGGCTTGACTTCCTTGCGGCGCAGCTGCACAGTTCGCGCTATTGTCCTATCAATAGGACAATTTAACCGATTTCCAACCATCACCCTTGAGGACTAACCATGACGACTCCCCACCGCGTGTCCCGTCGATTGATTTTGCAAGCTGGCGCAGCCACCACGGCGCTTGGCGCCCCGGGCCTGCTGCTGGCCCAGGCCCGTTCGGTCAAGATCGGCCTTGTGCATCCGGTCAGCGGCGGCCTGGCCTACAGCGGCGGTCAAGGCCGTCTGGGTTGCCAGTTGGCCATCGAGGAGATCAACGCGGCCGGTGGTATCAAGTCCATGGGCGGCGCGCGTCTGGAGGCCGTGCTGGCTGACTCGCAGTCGCGGCCCGAAGTGGGCGTCTCCGAAGTCGAGCGCCTGCACCAAGAGGGCGTGTCGGCCTACGTGGGGTGCTTTTCCAGCGCCATCGCGCTGCCGGCCACGCAGGCAGCGGCCAAGTACAACACGCCCTTCCTCATTGACGTGGGCGTGTCGGATAACATCGTCAACCGCGGCTTGAAGAACGTGTTCCGTCTGGCGCCTGGTTTCGGCAAATGCGTCGACGACGCGATTGAAGGCCTGGGCCAGGTCAACAAGGCCGCTGGCGGCGTGGCCAAGAAGGCCGTCCTCGTGCACGAAGAGTCCGAGTTCGGCACCGGCACGGCCAAGCTGCTCGCGGGCAAGCTGCCCGGCATTGGCATCGAGGTGGCCGAGGTCATCAAGCACGCCAACCCGACGCGTGACTTTTCCAACGTGGCTCTGCGCATCCGCAGCCTGCGTCCTGATCTGGTCATCATGAGCAACTACCAGAACGAGTACGTGTTGCTCGCGCGCACGCTGCACCAGCAAAGGGTGGATCTGGCAGGCATGTTCAGCGTGCTTGGCGGCGGCTTCAACTACAAGCTGGTGCAAGAGCAGCCCGATGTGGCTCAGCACATGATGGACTTCAACCACTGGTTCAACCCGCGCAACCCGCGCGCGGCCGATTTGCGCAAGCGCGCTGCCGATCGCAACGCACTGTTCACCTTTGAGGTCTATTGCGGCTACAACTCGGTCAAGCTCTACGCCGATGCACTGCAGCGCGCCGGCACGGCCGACAAGGAAAAGGCGATTGCCGCGCTCGAGTCCAGCAACTGGTCCGATCACTTCATGCCCTACGGCCCGACCCGTTTTGTCAACGGTCAGAACCAGGGCGGCCGCGCGGTGATGTTGCAAGCGTCGCGCACCGACATCGATGTGGTCTGGCCCAACGAGTTTGGCGCCGCCAAGCCGGTCTTTCCCAAGCCCAAGTTCAGCTGATTGGCAGCAGTGTGCGGCCTTCGGCGGTGCCCGTTTGGGCGCTGTCGGGTCGCTGTGCTTGCTGGGCATGGGCGGCGCGCCGCTCATGCCTGCGCTTTTTCCCTTCCCTCGTTCCCTTGTAGAGGCAAGTCCACGTGGACCCAACCATCCTTGCTGCCGCCGCCATCAACGGCCTGCTGATGGGCGGCATCTACACCTTGGTCGCGTCAGGCTTGACGCTGATCTACGGCGTGCTGCACATCATCAACTTCGCCCATGGCAGCATGCTCATGCTGGCCATGTTTGCGGTCTATTTTTTGCTGACCAAGGCCGGCATCGATCCCTATCTGTCGCTCATCATCATGGTGCCGGGGATGTATGTGCTGGGCTACCTGCTCTACCGCCACATGATCGGCAAGCTCTCGCTCGGGCGCGACGAGAATATTTTGCTCATCACGCTGGGGCTGTCCATCCTGCTTGAAAATCTGGCGCTGCTGTTTTTCAAAGGCGACTCGCGCACGATCTCGCTGGCTTACAGCGACAAGATGATCGAGTTGGGCCCGCTGCTGCTTGGTGTGCCCAAGGTGATCTCCTTTGTCGCCGCGATGGTGCTGTGTGGCCTGCTCGGGCTGTTCATCAGCCGCACCGACACCGGCAAGGCGATTCGTGCGGTGGCCAAGGAGCGCATGGGCGCGCGCCTGGTGGGCATCGACGTCGACAAGGTCTTTGCCATCTCCTTTGGCGTCGGTCTGGCCACTTTGGGCGCGGCCGCCTGTCTCTTGATGCCCATCTTCTATGTTTCGCCCTCGAGCGGCCATGTGTTCGTCATCGTGGCGTTTACGGTGGTGGTGCTCGGCGGCATGGGCAGCTTTCTGGGCGCGGTCATCGGTGGGCTGATCGTGGGCCTGACCGAATCGTTCGGTGGGCTGTTTCTGGGCGAGAGCCTGGGGCAGATCGGCATTTCGCTGATCTTCATCCTGATTTTGTTGTTCAGGCCTTCTGGCCTGTTTGGAGACAAGCGATGATCGGCGCACGCTCACCCTGGATGGTGCACGGCTTGCTGCTTGTGTTGGCGCTGCTGTTTCCTGTGGTGTTCAGCTCGCCCTTTATGGTCAATTTCGGCGTGCTGGCCCTGTTTTATGCCTTCATCGGCCAGTCCTGGAACATCGCCGGCGGCTTTGCTGGGCAACTGTCGTTTGGCCATGTGGCCTTCTTTGGCGTTGGCGCCTATGCCTCGACCATCGTGCAGATGCGCTTTGGCTTCAACCCCTGGATGGGCTTGCCGGTATCGGCCCTGGCTGGAGCGGCCGCCGGTTGGCTCATTGCCGTGCTGTCGTTTCGCGCTGGGCTCAAGGGGTCCTACTTCGCGCTCATCACCTTGGCCTTTGCCGAGGTGTTTCGCATCATCTCCAACTCGGTGGAGATCACCGGCGGCGGCCTGGGCATGCTCATCCCGATGAAGCAGACCGCGGCCAACTTCCAGTTCGGTGACCGGCGGGTGTTTTATTTCATCATCCTGGCCCTGACCGTG
>JBILGP010000190.1:0-4699 GCA_044350985.1 Polaromonas sp.
CCGCCGCCTGCGGGGTGGCCTTGAGGGCGCTGCTGTTGACACCGCTGGCCTTGAGCGCCTGCTCGGCACGCGTCAGGTTGTCCTTGGCCTGCTGCAACTGCTTTTCAAAAAAGACCCGCCGCTGCTGCGCCTCGGTCACCGCCAGGCGGGCGAGCAATTTCTGCAACTCCTCCACATGGGCGTTGGCAAGCTGTGCGGCAAACTGGGGGTCCTTGTCGTCGATCTCCACCGAGATCAACCCGTCTTTGCTGGCGCTGGCACGCGCGACGTCCTTCAGGACCAGGCGGGCATCGTCGCGCAGCTTCACCTCATAGCGCTCCATCAGGCCGAAACGATCGATCAGCGCATCTTGCACGCTGCGGCTGCGCATGAAGGCCAGGTATTGGTCCGTCGGGTTCTTCAAGCCCGAAGCCGCGCCAGCCAGGCCACCGAGTGCGCCCAGGCTGGCCAGCATGCTGGCGGCCGCGCTTTGCTGCTGCTGGGGCGGCAAGAAGCGCACCGTGGCGGTGTAGGTCGGCGCAATGGCAAACGCAATGCCCAGCGCCGCCAGTCCCGCCAGCAAGGGCCCAATGATGAGCAGCCGCAGGTTGTCGGCCACCACTTGTAACAAATCGAGCAGGCTGATTTCGTCGTCGGCCGGCTCGGCCACTTGAGGCTCGTTCATGTCCGGGCCTTTAGTTGCGCAAGGTTCTCAGAGCGGCTACGCCGATGCCGAAATTCGACAGGATCTGGGTCCAGTCCTTGGCCGCCCGGATGATGAAGTTGTAGCGGCTTTCGCGATCGAGCATGGCCGGCACCACCACGGTATCGCCTGGCATGACCTGGATCGACTCAAAGCGGGTCGAGCCCGGGCCCCAGCCGAAGAAGCTGCCCCGATCGCGCCGCGCAATGATGCTGCCATCGGCACGCAGGACGAAGGCCTGGTCGGGCTCGGCATCTTCGGTCAGACCGGCCGATCGAATGATGTCACCCACGGTTTTGCCGGGCCGATGCACAAACACGTTTTCATTGTTGACCGAGCCGACCGCCGCGACAAAGCCCGGCACCACCGGCACCACGATGCGGTCGCCATCTTCGAGAGGCACGGCCGGAAGGGCGGTCAGGTCGCGCGCGCGCGGGTCGATCTCCAGCGCCACTCGACCGCTGCTCTTGAGCTCGCGCAGGCGCTCGACCTGGCTGCGCAGCTGCGCCTGCTGGGCCTGCTGGGCGGCCAGCACCTGAGTGGCACGGTCGCCGCTGGTATTGGAGACCTGTATGCTGGCCTGCGACTGAAACTGCGCCTCCATCCGCCTGATCAAGACATCGAGGTTTTCCTGCTGACGCTGGCGCACCGACTCGCGGGTGAACTCCAAACCGTACAAATAAGCCTGCGGCGTCAAGCCGCCGACCCGGGCGATCAACTGGGCCACCGTCTCGCCCGGCTCGGCCTGGTAGACGCCAGGGGCAGCCACCTCGCCCTCAAGGCGCACCATGCGCGTGCGCCGGCTGACCGGCAAGCGCAGGTCGTTGTTGCTAAAGATCGTCACCACATCACCTGGCAGCAAGACCAGGTTTTGCGCCGGATCCCTCTTGAGCAGCAGGCCAGCCAGATTGAAGGGGATCACCTGGGTGTTGAGCCGCTCGGGGTCCATGCGCTCGATCACCGCATAGTCCCAGTTGATATCGTCGGCCAAGCCGCGCACGCGGTCGATCACACGGCTGCCGGCGCCGATGGTCTGCAGGTTCTGCACCAGGAAATTCTTGCGGCTGTGATAGCCCGGGGTGATCAGGGCTTCTCGCTCGGGCAGCAGATCGAGCAGGCGCATGCCCTCGAACCAGCGGTAGCGCAGCGACTGCGCGACCGTCCCCTGTAAGGTCACGGCATTGGAAAAGCCCGGGCTGATGGGCAGCACCGACAGCACATCACCGTCACGCAGCACGGTCTGCAGGCCGCGCGCATCGAGCGTGAGCTCGACCACCTGCCGCGGCGGAGAGCGGTCATTGAGGATGCGCTCAAGCATGCCCTTGCGCGGATCGGCCAGAGCGGGCAAGCCACCGCTGTGGGCCAAGATTTCGCCCAGTGTGCTGCCACCGGGTTTGAGCTCATAAATGGCCGCCTGGTCAAGCGCTCCGGTGATCGCCACGCGCGGCCCAGCCGGCGCGATGACGATGACGTCGCCCGATCGCAAGGGCACGTCGCGCCCCTTGTCACCGCGTCCGATGAAGTCGTAGAGGTCAAGCTCGGTGACGGTGTGCCCGCCGCGGCGCAGCTGGATGTTGCGCATCGAGCCGTTGGCATTGGGCCCGCCGCTGGCAAACACCGCATTGAGCAAGGTGCTCAGACTCGAGAGCTGGTAAGTGCCAGGCTGCTGCGCCTGACCCACCACATAGACCTGCACCGCGCGCAGCTTGCCCAGCGTGGCGCTCAGACTGAATTTGACGAATATGCGCCCGAACTGGGCGCGCAGCACCGACTCCAGGTCACGCAGTGGCACCCCGGCCAGCGACACGACGCCCACCCTGGGCAGGCTGATTTGGCCGCTGCGGTCGATCAGGTGACTTCCGAAGTAGTCGATCGCACCCCAAACCTGAATACGAACCTCGTCGCCCACACCGAGCACATAATCGACCGGCGGCGACAGCGCCGAATCGGCCCCATACGCCTTCGGCGTCTGAAACAGCTCGGTGCCGTAAACCGGCAACAGGCGTCCGGTGGACTCTTGTACAAAACGCTGAAACTGATTGGGCGCAGGACGCGGCACGGCCTGATGCAGGCGCGGATCGGCCGGCAAAGCATCTCCGGGCATCGCTGCGCCAGGCCTGTCTATACCCGGGCCTGTCATGCCTTGACCCTGCATGCCTTGACCCTGCATGCCCTGACCCTGCATGCCTTGACCCTGCATGCCTTGACCCTGCATGCCTTGACCCTGCATGCCTTGACCCTGCATGCCCTGACCCTGCATGCCCTGACCCTGCATGCCCTGACCCTGCATGCCTTGACCCTGCATGCCCTGACCCGTCATGCCGGGCCCAGGCGTGCCCGGCCAACTCATACCAGGCCAGCTCATACCCGGCCCAGTCATGCCAGAGCCTGTGCCCGATGCCGAACTCGGATCAGAGGCAAACCGATTGGAAGGTGCAGCGGAGGGTGCAGAGCCACCGGACCAGCCGCTCGTCTGCGCACTGGCGGACAAGCTCAGGAGCAGCGCGAGTAAACCCGAGAACTTCTTGAACACCATCGAACCCTAACTAAAAAGACTGCCCGCACGCAGGCCGGGTACCCCAGGGCTGCCTGCGCCCATCAGCTGGCCACCCGCTGTGTCACCGCACCAAAACGCCTGTCCTTGTCGGCATACCAGGCCAAGGCCTTGTCGAGTTCCTGGACCGAAAAATCGGGCCAGAGGACATCGGTGAAGTACAACTCGGCATAAGCGAGCTGCCAAAGCAGAAAATTGCTGATCCGCGATTCTCCCCCAGTGCGAATCAGCAGGTCGGGGTCAGGCGCTTCGGCCATGCTCAGGAAGGGCGCAATATCGGCCTCGCTCAGGTCGCTGACCGGGCGCTGCGGATGCGCGGCCTGCCAGCGGCGCACTGCTTCGAGCATGTCCCAGCGACCACCGTAATTGGCTGCCACGGTCAGGGTGATGCGGGTGTTGGCCGCGGTCTGGCTCTGGGCGTCGGCCATGAGCTTTTGCAGCCGGGCATCAAAACGCGTGATATCGCCGATCACCTTGAGCCGCACGCCGTTGAGATTCATTTCGCGAATCTCTTTTTCAAGATACAGCACGAACAAGCCCATCAGGCTCGAAACTTCATCGGCCGGGCGCTTCCAGTTTTCAGAACTGAAAGCAAACATGGTGATATGGCTTATACCCATATCGGCACAGTGCTCGACCACGTCACGCATCTGCCGGGCGCCGCTGTGGTGGCCAAAGGTGCGCGGCAAGCCGCGCTTCTTGGCCCAGCGGCCGTTGCCATCCATGATGACCGCCACGTGCCGGGGCACGGCGCCGCTGCCGGCCTGCAAACGAGTCAAAGGAGCGTTCAAGTGGTCATCCTCTCAGCCGCTGCAGCCAGCGGACCCGCAAAGTTACACATTGTATCTCTTGCCAAATGAGAAAGAATAGGATCGATCACCATCGCATCAAGCCTTGGGCAGGGTCACGCCCACCTGCCCCTGGTACTTGCCGCCGCGGTCCTTGTACGAGGTCTCGCAGACCTCGTCGCTTTCGAAAAACAGCACCTGGGCGCAGCCCTCGCCCGCGTAAATACGCGCTGGCAGCGGGGTGGTGTTGGAAAACTCCAGGGTGACGTAGCCTTCCCACTCCGGCTCGAAGGGGGTGACGTTGACGATGATGCCGCAACGTGCATACGTGCTCTTGCCCAGGCAGATGGTCAGCACATTTCGGGGGATGCGGAAATACTCGAGCGTGCGGGCCAGCGCAAAGCTGTTGGGCGGAATGATGCAGCTGTCGCCATGGAAGTCCACAAAGCTCTTCTCATCGAAGTTCTTCGGGTCGACCACGGTGGAATGGATGTTGGTAAACACCTTGAACTCGGGCGCGCAGCGGATGTCGTAGCCGTAGCTGCTGGTGCCATAGCTGATGATCTTGCGCCCGCCCTCGGCCTGACGCACCTGTCGCGGCTCGAAGGGCTCGATCATGCCGTGCTGCTCGGCCATGCGGCAGATCCACTTGTCGCTCTTGATGCTCATGGGGCG
>JBILGP010000191.1:0-4684 GCA_044350985.1 Polaromonas sp.
CCTCGATGCCGAGCTTGAGCACCACAACGCGCAACTGCCGCGCTTGCAGGAGTTCATCTTGCCCGCCGGCACCCGCGCCGCCTCGCTGGCCCATGTCTGCCGCACTGTGGCCCGCCGCGCCGAACGCTCGGTGGTCGCGCTCGGTGCGGCCGAGGCCTTGCGGGAAGCGCCGCGCCAGTACCTCAACCGCCTGAGCGACTTGCTGTTTGTGCTGGCGCGCGTGCTCAACCGCATGAACGGCGGCGACGACGTCTACTGGAAGAGCAAGCGCCTGCAGCAGCAGGACTGACGCTCAGCTTGCCGGGCGCTCGGGCGCGAGCACGGCCATCGTCAGGCGCGAGGTGCAGCTCAAGCGGCCTTGGTCGTCGCGCAGCTCGATTTGCCAGACCTGGGTCGTGCGGCCCAGATGCACCGGCCGTGCGGTGGCGGTGACCCAGCCCTCTTGCACGCCCCTGAGGTGGTTGGCATTGACTTCCAGGCCCACCACGCGGGTGCCCAGCGGCACCGAAAACGCAGCGCCGCAGGAGCCCAGCGTTTCGGCCAGCACCACCGACACCCCGCCATGGAGCAGGCCGTAGGGCTGACAGGTCTGCCGGTTCACCGGCACCCGTGCCACCAGGTAGTCGTCGCCCACCTCGGTAAATTCAATGCCCAGATGGCTGACCGCGGTGTTGGCGCCCGTCGCTTGCAAGGCGGCCAGTGAGATGTCCTGTTTCCAGATGCGCATGGTGGGCGGTCGTTATGAGGCCGAGGGGTTCAAACGCGCGGTCTCGATGAGCCCGCTTTGGCCTCGACTATATCGGGGCTTGTGATTGCAGCTCGACCGCCTCCCACGGCGCGGCATCGGCACCGTCCGACGGCAACACGCGCCCGGGCCCGACGCGCAAGCGCGGCCTTGCGCGCTGTGGCCAGCGCCTGCCTGGCGCGATGCTCTGCGGCATGCCCCCGACCCTCACAACTGGCGCCGCCGAGCCGATTCGGCAGCGGCCGTCCGCCTCTGCGCTCAGGCGCGCGATGGTTGGCCTGCTGCTGGCCTTGGGCCTGCTTGCAGCCGGCTGGGCGGCGTGGGCCTGGTGGTGGGGCCCGGCGGTGCCTGTCGAGCCGGTCCGGCGCCAGGCCATCGTCGAGTCGGTGGTGGCCACCGGCCGTCTGCAGGCGCCGGCGCGCATCGAGATCGGCGCCGAGGTGGCCGGCACGGTCGAGCGGGTCGGTGTGCGCGAGGGCGAGCAGGTGCAGGCCGGGCAGATGTTGCTGACGCTGGTCGATGCCGAAGCCCGTTCGGCGCTGACGCAGGCGCTGGCGGTCCAGGCCGAGGCGGCCGGCCGGCTGGTGCAGCAGGAGAGCCTGAGCGCGCCGGTGGCCCAGCAAGCCCAGTTGCAGGCGCAGGCCGCCTGGTGGGCGGCTCAGCGCGACCATGGCCGGGTGCAGGAGCTCGTCAGCCAGGGCTTTTACTCGCCCCAGCGCCTCGACGAGGCCCAGCGCACACTCGATGTGGCCGCCAGCGCCCTGACGTCGGCCCAGCTCAATGCCCGGGCCCATCAGAGCCAGGGTGTGGAGGCCGGCTTGGCGCGGGCGCGCCTGGCCCAGGCGCAGGCCAGTGTGCGCATGGCGCAGGCCCGCCTGGCACGCCTGCTCATCCGCAGTCCTGTGCCGGCCCGTGTGCTGAGCCGGCAGGTCGAACCGGGCGCCATGGCCCAGCCGGGTCGCGCCCTGCTGGTGCTGGCCGAGGCGGGCGAGCTGCACATCGATGTGAGCATCGACGAGCGCCATTTGCACCTGCTCAAGCTCGACATGCCCGCTGCGGTGGTGGCCGACGCCTATCCGCAGCAGCCTTTTGAGGCCCGCCTGTGCCAGATCGCACCGGCAGTCGACCCCGACCGGGGCGCCGTCACCGTGCGGCTGTGTCTGTCGGGTGCGCCGCCCTTTCTCAAGCCCGAGATGACGGTTTCGGCCGAACTCGTGGGCGGCCGCCAGCCATCGGCGCTGGTGTTGCCCACGCCGTTGGTGCGCGATGCCGACAAGGCGCAGCCTTGGGTGCTGGTGCTGCGCCAGTCCCACGCGGTCAAGGTGCCGGTGGAGCTGGGCCTGCGCGGCGTCGGTCACAGCCAGATCACCCAGGGCCTCCAAGAGGGCGATTGGGTGATCGCGCCGACGCAGCGCGTCCTGCCAGGCGATCGGGTGCGCCCGGGCGCGCCACGCGCAGCCCTTGCGGTCATGGACGTGCCGTCCTTTGTGCGTTAGCCCGCTCCCGCGTCGAACCCATGGCCTGTCCAGCGCCCGCTCCACCCCCGCTGACCAAGGCTTGGCCGGCGGGGCCGCGATGAGGGGCGCGCGGCCGGCCCTTGGCCGATGGGCGCGCGTGTTGCCCCTGCGGTGGCTGCTGGCCCTGCGTTTCCTGCGCGAGGGCCGGGTGCAAAGCAGTCTGGTGCTGGCCGGGGTGACCGCTGGCGTGGCTGTGACGGTGTTTTTGACCCAGCTCATCGCGCAGCTGCAAAACACCATCGTCGAGCGCGTGATGGGCTCGCAGGCGCATGTGGTGATGGCGCCCTTGCAAGAGCAGCTGCTGCGCTTGCCGCCCGCTGATGCGGTGGACGCCGTTGCCGCGCAACTGCAGCCGCGGCTGCAGCGCCAGCGCGCGGTCGATCAGTGGGAGCGCATGGCCGATCTGGCAGCGGCAACGCCGGGGGTGCTGGCGGTCTCGCCCGTGGCCAGCGGCCCGGCGCTGGCCACCCGTGGCGCTGCATTTCAAAGCGTGACGCTCCTGGGCGTGCGGCCGCAGGACTATCGGCGCGTGGTGCGCATGGACGCCTACATGACGGCGGGCCGCTTCGAGATCGCGGGCCAACAGGCGCTGATCGGCCGCGAGTTGGCCGACGACCTGGGCCTGCAAGTGGGCGACAAGCTGCGCGTGAGCACGGGCGTGCGCAGCGAGGTGCTGACCGTGGCCGGCTTGTTTGACACGGGCAGCCGTGAGGTCAACCGCCGGCGCGTGTTCATCACCTTGCGGCTGGCGCAGACCCTGCTCGATCTGCCCGGCAGCGTCTCGGTCATCGACCTGAGCGTGGCCGACCTGTTCGGTGCCGACGCGGTGGCCGATCGGCTGCGTGTGCAGACCGGCCTGCGCGTGGACAGCTGGATGCAGACCAATGCCGGCTTGCTCAACGCCTTGTCCAACCAGACGATCTCCAACAACCTCATCCGCGGCTTTGTGGTGGCCATCGTGGCGCTGGGCATCTCCAGCGTGCTGGTGGTCAGCGTGGTGCAAAAGCAGCTCGAGATCGGCATCTTGCGCGCCATGGGCGCGAGCCGGCGCGACATCATGGGTGTGTTTTTGCTGCAAGGCGCCCTGATGGGTCTGATCGGATCGGCTTTGGGCGCCGGGCTGGCCTATGGCCTGCTCGTGCTGTTCTCGCACATCTTCAAGAGCCCTGACGGCAGTGCCATGTACAGCGCCCAGCTCGATCTGGCCTTGGTGCTGGCCGCCAGCGTGCTGGCTTGCGCAATCGGCCTGCTGTCGGCCTTCATGCCGGCGCGCCGCGCCGCGCGCATGGACCCGGTGCAGGCGATTCGCGCATGAGCCTGGCCGACGTCCCCGTCCTGGAGCTGTGCGACATCCGCAAGAGCTACGACGTGGGCACTGCCGTCGAGCACGAGGTGCTCCACGGCATCAGCCTGAGCCTGGAGCCGGCGCAGTTTGTTGCCCTGCAAGGCCCTTCGGGATCGGGCAAGAGCACCTTGCTCAACATCATTGGTTTGCTCGAGCCGGCCACCGCCGGTCGCATGAGCCTGGCCGGACACGACACCGGCGCGCTCAGCGATGCGCAGCTGACCGAGCTGCGCGGTGCGGCCATCGGCTTTGTCTTTCAGTTCCACCACCTGCTGCCGGCCTTTACCGCGCTCGAAAACGTGCTGATGCCGCTGATGATCGCGCACGGCTCGGTGCAGCCGGCCGACGAGGCGCTCGCGCGCGAGCTGCTGGCCAGCGTCGGCTTGAGCCAAGCCCTGGCCAAGCGACCGGGCGAGCTGTCGGGCGGCATGCAGCAGCGCGTTGCGCTGGCCCGCGCGCTGGCCCGTCGGCCGCGCCTGATTTTGGCCGACGAACCCACCGGCAACCTCGACCGCGTCAGTGCCGACGAGGTGTTTGCGCTGCTGCGCCGGTTCAACCGCGAGCATGGCAGCGCCTGTCTGATCGTCACCCACGACGCCAGCCTGGCCAGTCGCTGCGATCGGCGCATCGAGCTGGTCGATGGCCATCTGCTGGCACCGCCCGCCTTGCTTCAGGCCTGACCGGTCAAGTCGGTGTAATGCTTGAGCGTTGCGGGGTCGACCGAGTCGAGCACCTTGCGGTAAGCGGTCTGATGGCGGGCCAGCAGGCGTGCGCCGGCCACGGCCTGCGACTTGCAGTACCAGTGGCAGCTGTGCTGCATCAAAAGAATTTCGGCGAGCAAGGTGTAGGCCTTGGCCGAAGCAGGCGTGGCCGGGGCTGGCTGCGCCGCCTGCGACAGCGCCCGTGCATGCAGCTGCACCAGGGCGCGCATGTCGATGCTCACGCGCTCGAGCCATGCCGCCGGAGCGCCTACATGCTCGAGCAGCCAGGCCAGCGGCCAGGGCAGCTTGACGATGCGGGTGCGCTCGGCCGGCAGCCGTGCAAAGTCGTTGGCAAACTGTGCGAACTGCTCGGCCA